>NZ_CP076128.1:4445000-4667875 GCF_018736065.1 Flammeovirga kamogawensis | reverse complement strand
AACGCAATAGTTAGTTAGATATAATTTGCTTTTATCAAAAATAGTCTTTTTCTACTGTTTTAAAAACTTAGATGAGTTTTAAGCCCAAAATAGATGCATCGTCTTGTTGATTTTCTTCTCCTTTCCATTCAATAAATGTTTTTTGTACATAATCTTTTTGATTATCAATAGATTCAGACTGAATATCAATTAGAAGCTCTTTTAAACGTGATTGTCCGAAAGGAATATTTTCTTTATTTGTTTGATTTATATAACCATCACTAAACATATAAAGGTTACAATTTTTAACTCTATTCATAGGCAAATAGTGATTTTCAAATTTCACATGTTGTTCACCATTCACTCCACCAATACCTATATTATCACCTTGAATTTCATCTAAAACTGTATCTCTATAAATAAAAATTGATTGATTAGCTGATGAGAACTCAATCATTTGTCTCTGACGATCATATACGCACACAGCAAGATTTACAGGGTAATCAAATACAAATTCATCATGCTTTAACATATCAAGTATCTGACGGTTTAATGTTTCAAGAATTCTATCTGGCGATGATATTTTCTTAACATTTACTACATCATTAATTAAAGAGTTGATTACCATACGGTATAATGCGGCATCTGTATTATGTTTATTTGTATCTCCTAAAAAGAAAAATAAACGACTGTCTCTTTCAAAGGATAAGATAAAATCACTCGATATATCACTTTTTAAGCTCGACATATGAAAAAAGTTTTCTACAGATGATGAAAAAACACTTGCATCAAACAATTTTACTTTCAATACTCTTTTAATTGACCTTATTGTATTTTCTACTCTTTGATTAACCTCTGAATTTACTGCTTCTAATGCACTTACATTAGCAACTAAACCTTTTGTTTTATCAATTTCTTGCTCTAATAATTCTGATTTCTTAGATAATTTCTTTTCCGTTTTTTCATATTTAGCTTTCAGCTTACCCCCTTTCTCATGTTGCTCTTTAACTAAGGCACTTATACTTTCTAGTTTAGAGAGCATATCTTCTGTAACCCCTGAGTTTTCAAAATTAGCGGCAGTAAATACTTTTGGTCTATCAACTAATTCTTCTAAAGCTTTTCGTAACGCATAAATTGGCTTTGCTAATTTTCTTCCACCCTGAACAACTGCAATAATAAAGAACGCAGCAATTATAATTAAAAGAATATTTATATAAATCCTAACATTGGACCACCCAATAATCGCTTGCGTTTTTTCATATTCAACTACTAAATTCCAATTCAATCCATCTTTTCTGATAGGTTGAATCATTGCTAATGATCTTATCCCGTTTACAGAAGCAACATCAATAACACCTCTATTAAATTGATCCAACTCATCTATAATTTGTTGATCAACCTTTTGGATGCCAATTATAGTATTTAGTTTTTTTGCTTTATCTAACTCTTCTTTAGAATAATTTTGCTGAGAAAGTCTTAATAACACTGCAGATGGATTTAATTCAAACTGCTTAGAGTTGCTCCTTAATTTACCATCCGAACCGACAAATAGCACATCTGTACTTTGTTCTAAATTTGCATCAATAAACTTACTTAACTCCCATTTTCTAGGATCAAAAACATAAGCTAAAACTATATTTGAGTTACTAATTTTAGACAACAGAAAAATTCTAGGAGCACCACCTTGTAATGAATAAGCATAAATATCACCCCAATAAACCTCTTTTTTATCATTCGTAATATTCTTAATTAGTGTTGATAATTTAAAAGGTATAAAAGCATTATCATTTATATTTAAGCCTATTTCTTGTCCTTTATTAACTGAATTAATTACAGTTTCCTTTTTAGTATCTATTACTAGAACATCTTCAGCTTTAGCAATTTCTTTGGCTATTTTTAAGTGTCCATCAAAATCAATGGTTCCATCTGACTTATCACTATTGATAAATAATGCTGATAATTCTATAACATCTCTACGTTTGTTTTCTAGTTTTCTATCTGCAAAACTAGAAACCGTTATTGTAATTTGTTTTAAATATTGATCAATTGATTTTTTCTCGAACCTAGTAATTATACTATTTATCCCTGCCACTAAAACAATAAGTGCAATGATTACTATAGTAAAAAAATAAGAAAATATACTCGACTGTATCTTTCTAAACATCTCTATTTATATCTATATATTTCTAAAAGCACATATACTAATTATAGTACTTTCTATTAATCTATTTTTTGCTTGTAATATACTAGATTAAGTATCACTTATAAAGCGATAAGTTCTGTATTACATGAATTAATTTACAAAAATACCATTTTCAATTAAAACTCAATAAAGATCAAAAAAAAGAACCTGTTAGAAGTACATCTAACAGGTTCTATTAAGAAAGATTATAATTTTTCAACTATCTCATTTCTTTATATTTATTGATCAACTGATTCGTAGAAGAATCATGTGATGTAATCTTATCATTATTTTCCAATTCAGGAAGAATTTTGTTTGCTAATTGCTTACCTAATTCAACTCCCCATTGGTCAAAACTGAAGATATTCCAAACTAAACCTTGCACAAAAATCTTATGCTCATACATTGCAATTAAAGTACCTAATGTAAAAGGTGTAACTTTTTTCATTAAGATTGAGTTTGTAGGACGGTTACCTTCAAACACTTTAAATGTTTTTAATTTTTCGATTTCTTCATCTGATTTACCAGCTGCTTTAAACTCTGCTACTACAGTTTCTTCAGATTTACCGGTCATCAATGCCTCTGTTTGTGCAAAGAAATTAGATAACAATTTAGCGTGATGATCTCCAATTGGATTCTGAGATATTGCTGGAGCAATAAAATCTGCAGGAATCATTTTTGTTCCTTGATGAATCAATTGATAGAATGCGTGCTGTCCGTTAGTACCAGGTTCTCCCCAAATAATAGGACCTGTTTGGTAATCTACAACTTCACCTGCTCTATCTACATTTTTACCATTAGACTCCATATCTCCTTGTTGGAAATAAGCAGCAAAACGATGCATGTATTGATCATAAGGTAATAATGCATGACTCTCCGCTCCGAAGAAGTTATTATACCATACTCCTAATACTGCTAATAATACAGGAAGATTTTCTTCAAAATCAGCTGTTTTAAAATGGTTATCCATAGCATGAGCACCTTTTAAAACTTCTTGATAATTATCAAACCCAATACTACAAGCAATAGATAAACCAATTGCTGACCATAAAGAGTAACGACCACCTACCCAGTCCCAGAAACGGAACATGTTTTCAGGAGCAATACCAAATTCACGAACTTTTTCTTCGTTAGTTGATAAAGCAACGAAATGCATCATAATATGATTTTCACTTTTTGCTGCATCTAAGAACCAATCTCTTGCAGAGTTGGCATTTGTCATAGTTTCTTGCGTAGTGAAAGTTTTTGATGCGATAATAAACATTGTTGTTTCAGGATTCAACCCATTTAATGTTTCAGCGATATGAGTACCGTCTACATTAGAAACAAAATGAACATCTACATTAGTTTTATAAGGTTTTAAAGCCTCTGTAACCATGTAAGGACCTAAATCAGATCCACCAATACCAATATTAACTACATCTGTGATAGATTTACCAGTATAACCTTTCCATTCTCCAGAAGTTACTTTTTCAGTAAATTCCTTCATTTGGCGAAGAACATGGTTTACTTCTGTCATCACGTCTTCTCCGTCAACTTTCATTGGCTCATTAGACTGATTACGAAGTGCAACATGGAATACTGCTCTATCTTCTGTTTCGTTGATATGCTCTCCAGCAAACATACTTTTAATACCTTCAGCTACACCCGTTTCTTTTGCAAGATCAAGTAATAACTTAAGCGTATCATCATTGATTATGTTTTTAGAATAATCAACAAAAATATCATTAAATGTAAGTGAGAATTTATCAGCTCTATCTTTGTCTGTATCAAAAAGGTCCTTCATTTGCACATCTTTCATGTCAGCAAAGTGAGCTTCAAGTGCTTTCCATGCAGTTGTGGATGTAGGATTTACTGTTTTCAACATAATATATTGTATTAATTTTGTTACAAATTTTTTGTGTAAGAAAATTTGTAGTGCAACTTTTCTTACAATGCACAAAATTACAATTTCAAATGAATGTAACAAGTTGATTTTACTCACACTTTGATGATTTTTCACATCATTTCATAATGAAATTAGATTTTTGAGAGAAAAACATTGAATATAAAAAATAGTCATGCTCTCTTTTTCAATAAGAACATGACTATCAAGTATTTATAATTGTACTTTATACAAATATTAAATATTAAAGTGGATACCTATTTGTGCACCACTTCCAATAATTGCTTGTAATCCAATTTTTTCATTAATATGGTATTTTCCTCCAATACCAATACCCCACCATAGTGCATTAGGTGCTCCAATATTAAATCCGATATCACCACTAGCAAAAACATCCCATTTTGGATGGGTAATATTTAATACTCTATCAGCATACCATCTAAATCTAGCGCCTACTGCTAATGAATTATTTTTATCATCATGGTTTTGCCAAGATTGATATGCTAAAGAAGCACCAACAGTAAAATCTTGACCTAGTTGTGCAATTTCATAATCTGCTTGTACACCAAGGGTATTGTTACTAAAACCAGATGTAAATCCGATATTTAATGTACCTGGACCACTAAAATTTGCTCCTCCTGTTTGTTTAGGTTTTGACTCTTGTGCCATAGTAGTAATTGATACTAAAACCATTGCGGCTAATACCAGCACGTTTTTAAATAAATTCATAACAGTAATTAGGTTTATTTATACAGTAATTAATGACAGTAACCTGTCTCTTGTTTTTGTTAGCGCAATGTTATGAATAAAAATGAGGTAATTATGCATCTAAAATTGAACTTACTTCTTTATTTATCAAAAATTTAGACAACAGGTTTGAATATTAATCCTTTTAAACAAAACAGATTGTAAGACATAAAAAAAACGACACCTAAATGTCGTTTTTCTCTTTTTTAATGTTCTATAAGAAAGCGTATCGCTCTACATCATCCTTTGTAATTTCTGTAGGACTCATAATTGTAAGTCTTTCAACAACATTACGCAACTCCCTAATATTGCCTGTCCAACCAGGCTCTTTCATTTTATCTAGAGCATCATCTGTGATTTTGGTTTCAGGGCGACCATATTCTCCAGCAATATCTTTTAAGAACTTCTTCACTAATAAAGGAATATCTTCTTTACGTTCTGCTAAAGAAGGTACTTTAATAACAATTACACTTAATCTATGATACAAATCTTCTCTAAAATCTCCTGATTTAATCATCGTTTTAAGGTCTTTATTTGTTGCCGCAACAACTCTAACATTAACCTTAATTTCTTTATCTCCACCTACTCTAGTAATTCGATTTTCTTGCAAAGCACGTAAAACTTTAGCTTGTGCAGATAAACTCATATCACCAATTTCATCTAAGAATAGAGTTCCTTCATTGGCCTGTTCAAATTTACCTATTCGTTGCTTATGAGCAGAAGTAAAAGATCCTTTTTCATGACCAAAAAGTTCACTTTCAATTAACTCAGAAGGTATTGCCGCACAATTTACTTCAACAAGTTGTTGTTTAGATCTAGGGCTTTTACCATGTAACCAACGTGCAACTAATTCTTTACCAGCACCATTTGGTCCAGTTACTAAAACTCTTGCTTCCGTCGGAGCTACTTTTTCTATAGTTTCTTTCATTTGCAAAACAGGTTCTGTTTCACCAATGATATCATATTTTTTAGCTACTTGCTTTTTAAGTACCTTAGTTTCTTGAACTAAAGAAGATTTATCTAAAGCATTTCTTACTGCTAAAAGTAATCTATTTAAATCGGGTGGTTTAGAAATAAAATCAAAAGCTCCTTTTTTAGTAGCATCTACAGCAATATCAATATTTGCATGTGCAGAGATCATAATAAATTGAGGAGCTTTCCCCATTTCCATTGCTTTTGTTAGAACTTCAATACCATCTTTTTTAGGCATCTTTACATCACACAAAGCAACATCATAATTATTTACAACAAGTTTCTCAAGTGCTTCCTCCCCGTCTTTTGCTTCATCGACCTCATAATCTTCGAATTCTAAAATCTCTCGAAGTGTATAACGTATACTTTTCTCGTCGTCAATAATAAGTATCTTCTTAGCCATCTGTATAGTATAATATTGTTCCTTAAAAAATTACCAAGCCACTTCAACGCAATACTCACTGCCTTGACATTCACCAAATTCAAATTCCATTTCTGCATCAGCAAAATGTTTGGTGACTACTTCCATTAATTTTGCAACTTCTAGAGCTCCCAAAGCTGTCATTCCACTTGGTGTTAGAATAGCAACTTCTAATGTTTGAGATGAGGCCGCTTTTTTAAAATACAAACATTGTTTTTCTGTATCATTTAATAAGCTTTCTAAATCAGAGCCTGCTGCTGTAAAATTTCTCCTCATCCTAATTAAATATTAATGTTTCGTTAAAAAGTTTTATACTGATTATATTCATCAAATATACACTTCTATTCATATTTATCTAAATAATATTATCCATTTAAAACACCTTTCTCCTATCATTTTTTTGATTTATTCAAATAAATAATATCATTTAACTCTAAAATTAACTATTTTGAAAAGTGAATTAAAATCGAATCGATTACTTATATAACTAACATGAAAAAGACGTACAAAAAACTTCTTCACCTCTATTCCAGAGCAGGTTTTGGTATAGACAAGAAGAATGCAGATGAACTTATTACTAATAAAGACTGGATTAGTTCTTTGGTGTATCCCAAGGAAATTAAAGATTTAACTTACGATTTACCAGATAAACCTGACGCTCCTTATAATAAAATGGATGCCGATGACCGCATGTCTATGAGAAAACAAATGCGTCAGTTTTCTAGAGAAATTAATATAAAATGGATTGATGAAATGGCTCATGGAGACAATGTCTTGGTAGAAAAAATGACACTCTTTTGGCACGGTCATTTTGCTTGTAGAATTGTAGATCCATATAAATCATTACAGTATACTAATGTAATTCGAAAAAACGGTTTGGGTAATTTCAAAAATCTAGTACTAGAAGTTTCTAAATCTTCTGCTATGATAGATTACCTGCATCTTAAACAGAACAGAAAGAGAAAACCAAACGAAGATTTTGCACGTGAATTATGTGAACTTTTTACACTTGGACGAGATACTGTTTATACAGAAAGTGATGTAAAAGAAATTGCACGATGTTTTACAGGCTGGAATTATAAACAGAAAACTTTACAATATCGTTTTATCCCTAAACAGCACGATACAGGAGAAAAAACTATTTTCAATAAAACAGGAACTTATAGCGGTGAAGATGTGATTAAAATGATCACTTCTCAAAAGGAATGTGCTAAGTTTATCAGTAAAAAGATTTATGCTTATTTTGTAAATCCAATCCCTAATGAAAAGCACATTAATTTAATTGCTGATAAGTTCTATAATTCAGATTATGATATTGCAGAAACAATGGCATTTATTTTCAATGCCAATTGGTTTTATGCTGATGAAAATATTGGAGCTAAAATAAAAAGCCCAATAGAACTCCTTGTTTCTTTAAAGAAAAGTTTTGGTTTAAACCCTGTAAATGAGCAAAGTTGGATAATACTTCAAAAAAATCTAGATCAAGAATTATTCAACCCACCAAATGTTGCTGGGTGGCCTGGTAATAGAGATTGGATTGATAGTTCTAGACTAGCAATGCGACTAAGATTACCTTCTATTCTTCTAAACAATGGTGATATTCCTATTGCTTACAAAGAAAATTACGATGAAGACCCCAACGATAATCGTAATAAAAAACAAATGAAATACATCCGTAAATTTAAATGTGCAATTGATTGGAATTCAATTGAAGAGACACATCAAGAGGATGTTAAAAAATGCACTCTAGAAGAGCTTTTAATTAGAGGGGAATTATCTAGTAGTGCTCAAAATTATCTAAAAGCTAATGCTTACGATGGTTTTAAAGAACGTGTCATTCAAATTATTTCATTACCAGAATATCAACTTTGCTAAAGTAGGAAATCATGAAAAGAAGATCATTTTTAAAAAAGTCATCTCTATTAACTGCAGGTACTCTTTTTACACCTTTATTTTTACAACAAACTTTAGGGCAAATACAAGAAGAATACAAAGGTAAAAGAATAGTTATTATCCAGTTTTCTGGAGGTAATGACGGCCTTAATACTGTTATACCTTACTTAGATGACAATTACTACAAAGCACGACCAAACATTGCAATACAAAAAGAAAACTTAATTCAATTAGATAATAATTTAGGTATTAATGGCCAGATGAAAGGTTTTGCAGACCTTTTCCATAAAGGTTATGTATCTATTATTAATAATGTTGGTTATCCAAACCCAAATAGATCACACTTTAGAAGTATGGATATTTGGCATACTGCCAGTGATGCTAACCAATACCTAAATACTGGCTGGCTGGGTAGATACATGGATGCTAATTGTTCTAAACCACGAGAAGGAATTGAATTAGATAACACCTTATCTCTAGCAATGAAAGGTAGTAAAATTAAAGGCATTGCTGTTGACAATCCTTATACATTTTACAACACTTTAAAAGTAGGTCAATTTGATACACTTGCATCTGGAGATGTTGAAAATTTAAACGAAGAAAATCAAGGTTATCTATATAAAACGCTTACTGAAGCAAATCAATCAGCTGAATATATATACCAACATAGTAAAGTCTATAAATCGAAGACTACTTTTCCTGATACTGCACTTGGAAAAAATTTAAAAAGTATTGCAGAGCTAATTCAATCAGGTATGGATTCTAAAGTCTATTATGCTTCTTTGGGTGGTTTTGATACTCATGCAAGTCAGATTCCTCAACAGAATAAATTACTAAAACAATATTCTGAAGGTGTTTCTGCTTTTGTTGAAGAATTAGAAAAAACAGATCACTTTAAAGATACAGTGATTATGACTTTTTCTGAATTTGGAAGAAGAGTAAAGCAGAATGCCAGTAAAGGAACTGATCATGGTGCTGCAAACAATGTATTTATCATTAGTAAGCATCTTAAAAAGGAAGGTATTATTAATGAAAACCCTGATTTAGTAAATTTAAATAGAGGTGACCTTATACATTCTGTTGACTTTAGAAGTATTTATGCTGATTTATTAAATAATTGGTTGAATGTTAGTAGTTCAGAAATTATGTCAAAAAATATTAATGAACTATCATTAATATAACACTTAATTGCTTGAATAGCATATTATTACTTACTTACAATTAATTACTAACAACCTACATTAAATTGTACCACTTAAACATAATATGCTAAGCAAATTTCATACTTTCATCCTATTTTTTGTCACTAATATTATTTGTATAAGTTGCCAATCGATTGATATAAAGGATGATGAAAAAATAGTTATTGACCATAAAAGTAATAATATCCCTCTTTTTTTTCCGAACTTAAAAGACAGGTTTGGAGATGATGCTTTAGACATTAAACAAGTTGATGTTAAAAGCAATAACGATGGTATTATTATAAATGCAGATATTATATTAAAAAACGGAAAAATAGAAAATAGAACAATAAAACTTAGTCCTGAAGAAATGGAAAAAGTTGTGAATAGATTAACTACATCACAAAATTTCCAATGGGCTGATAATATTGAAGGAAATATTAATATTGAACTTTCTGATAATAACGGAAGACAACATAGGGTTATTAAATATGAAAAATCTATTGATGAAACTTCATTACCAAGTGATGAACATTTATATAGAGAAGAAATAGAAGATGCTATCCAAAAAGATTATCATCAGTCTATTAAAACGATTAATAACATGAATGTTGAAATCAATAATGAATTGACTAAAATCACTGCAGATGTCACTTTAGCAGATGGCAAAACGGTTAAGCAAGTAATTAATAAATCAACCGATCACGAACTTCATGATGTTGATGAAGAAATGAAAGTCAAAATGATTATGATTGAAGACAAATAAAAATATCTTCCATAAAAAAAGGTGATACAAAAATATATCACCTTTTTTTATGGATCAGCAATTAAAACTTAGTCTTTCTTACCACCTCTATACATTTCGTATTTAGCTAGTCTACATTCTATTGCTCCATTATACAATTCTATTCGCTTACTAGGTCTAAGACCAACAAATTTTAGAGCTCTCATGTTTCCACTAAATATCCAAGCATCATAACCTGAAAAATCTTGCTTTAACTTATCTCCCATTTGCTTATACAATTCTTCAATATCTTTACCTATACGCTCACCATAAGGCGGGTTACATACAATAATTCCATTTTCACCAATTGCTTTACGATCAAAGAAACTATTTTTAGAGATACGTAAATCTTCATCTAAACCAGAACGTTCAGCATTTGCAAAAGAGATATCTATTGCTTCCCTATCTATATCAGAACCAACAATTGGCACTTCTATTTCTACAACGGCTCTCTTCGCTTCTCTAAATACTTGATTCCATAATTTACGATCATATTGTTTCCAATTCATAAACGCAAATTTTCTTTTAATTCCAGGTGCTGTATTACTAGCAATCATTGCTGCTTCTACAAGCAATGTTCCAGAGCCACACATTGGATCTAAGAAAGGACGATCTCCTTTCCAGCCCGTTAGCAAAATAATACCAGCTGCTAAGACCTCATTTAAAGGTGCTTGGCGTTGTTCAGACCTGTACCCTCTTCTATGTAAAGACTCCCCAGAACTATCTAAAGATAAAATACATTCTCTTTGAGAAATGTGAATGTGAATTTGAATATCTGGCTGGTTAACATCAACATTAGGTCTTCTTTTAAAGATTTCCGTAAAATGATCTGCTATAGCATCTTTAACTTTTAATGCTACAAATTTAGAATGGGTAAATGTTTCCGACCAAACAGTACTATCAATAGCAAATGTACCATCTAAATCAATATATTTTGCCCAGTTTACCTTTTTAACTCTATCATACAATTCTTGCTCATTTCTAGCTCTGAATTGTTTAATAGGTAATAATATTTTTAAAGCAGTTCTTAAATGAAGGTTCGCTTTATAAAGAACTTCATTGTCCCCTTCAAAAGTTACAGCTCTATTTCCTGCTTTTACGTTTTTTGCACCTATTTGTATAAGTTCCTGTTTTAAGACTTCTTCTAAACCAAAAAAGGTTTTAGCGGTCATAGGAAAAATTTGATCTTGATCTGCCAAAGTATTCGGAGTTTTATAATCTATTGTTGCAAATGTACATAGAAAATATTTGAGACAATACTTTACAAAGAATCATTGACAATCCTCTATATTTTATTCATTAAAATGATATCATCAATTTCTTCAGATCTAGCGAGTGTGTATACAACTCCTCCATGATTTAGATGATGCACGTTATCAGGATATTGTTTTTTTATATTATTTATAACAGCCCAAACCGTTAGGTGCCCTGGATATGATTTAATATCTTCCTCGTGCATTGCCCCAACCTTAAGTCCCATCTGCACAGTTTTTCCATCTTCAAAATGAACAACAACACAAATGGGTGTTTCTTTGTCCAATTCAGGGTAAAACAAATAGATTCCATTTTGTCCTTGATGTTCATCGTCTAATTCATACTTTCCTGAAGCAGATAATGCGTCTTCAAATTCTTCTAAAGACTGTCCAAATTGAAAACCAAAAGGATACTCTTGAGCAAAAACAGCAACCGATACAATTGAAAAGAAGAAAGTTAATAATAGTGTTTTCATTACAATATTTTTTAATTTAAATGGGTTTACAACTAATATAAAAAATCAATTTTTTCTATCTTAAAATTAAAATATATCAATTGTCATATTCTCAAAAAATTAGTATTAAATCATGAATGAATATCAATTAAAAAAATTAATAAAACATGGTGAATCAAAGATGTTAGAATTTAAGCTTAGAGTAACAAAACCAGATAGATTTGCAAAAACACTCACTTCTATTGCAAACACTAAGGGTGGGATACTTTTAGTTGGGGTTAACGATCAGCAAGAAATTATAGGTATAGACCCTTTCGAGGAAAAATATGCAGTAGAACAAGTTCTTAAACATCATGTATCTCCTTATTTAACAATTGAATTTTTAACTATTGAAACTAACGAGGGAATAGTTCTACTCTTAGAAATCCCAAATAGTCCCTTAAAACCACATAAAGCACTTTCAAAAGAAGGGAAATGGATAAGTTATATCAGGTACAATGATAAAAGTGTAGTAATGTCTTCTAAATCAATAAAATTAGCAGCTAATGAGCAACCAAATACAACCTCCAAATTGAAACGGAGATTTACAAAACAAGAAACTTCACTTCTAGAGTTTTTAGCAGAAAATGAAAAAATCACTTTAAAACAATTTTGTAAGTTGGTTAACTTTTCAGAAAGAAGAGCCCGACGCAATCTTCATGAATTAACTGTTATCGGGCTACTTCAAGAACATTCTATAGAAAAAGATATCTTTTATTCGTTAGGATAAAGTAATGGATTTACTATCTGAACCATTGCCAATATCATTGCTTGTTCATAGTATTCTGTTCTTCCTAAAGCACCTAAAGTTAACGAACCTACCGCCCCTCCTTTTTGCTTTGAACCAACTTCATTAAAAACCTTATCATTAGCATACCCTAACTCTACACCACCTTCTACAAGCTTTTGAACTTTTGGAGGTAGATAAAAAATACCAGTTTGTGCTTTACCTAAACGGTCTTCTTTATCAATAATACACATCCAGGCAAAAGCAAACATTTTCCCATCAGCATCTGTATCGATTCCACCTTCCATTCCAACCCAATAATCTGCATTCACCTCCAAATTTCTAGCATTTGTAGCTCTATTAAATGCTCCCTCCCAAGTTTCTTTAGTTGACATTGGCTGGTCTGCAACTCCAGAGGAGACATCTACTCCTTGTACTTGGAATTTTACATTTGGTAATATTTTATTCATTCCTGATAATGCCGCGTTAATTTTTACAGGATTTCTTGATGCTACAACTATCTTTTTATTCATATTTTGAACATTTTCTATTATTTTTAACAATGCAAGTTGAAAATATAAACGAAATCTATTACTTTTGACTTACTTTTAAGCTACAAACGTAATAAAGCATTCCGTTTTCATCAAATATCTTAAAAAAGTCATGTTAAAGAACCTTTTGATCAAAAATTACGCATTAATAGAACATACAGAGATAAATCCTGATAAAGGATTAAACATTATTACTGGTGAAACTGGTGCAGGTAAATCTATTATGTTAGGTGCTCTCGGTCTTTTAAAAGGTGGCAGAGCTGACACAAAAGCATTATTTGATCAAAAAGCAAAATGTGTCATTGAAGGCTCTTTCGACATATCTTCTTATAAAATGGAATCAATCTTTATTGATTTAGAACTAGACTACGAAAACGTAACTTTATTAAGAAGAGAAATAACTCCGCGTGGTAAATCTAGAGCATTCATTAACGACACTCCTGTACGTTTAGATGTTATGCGTAAAATTAGTGAGCGTTTAATGGATATTCATTCGCAACACGACACTATGCAACTTGGATCAAATATTTATCAACTTAACTTAGTAGATACTTATGGTAAATTAGAAGGAAAAGTTGAACATGTATTTGTAGCTTATAAACAATACAAAAAAACAGCACAAGCATATAAACAACTTCTTGATGAGTACCATCAAGTAAAAGAAGAATTCGAATTCAATCAATTTCAACTAAAAGAATTAGATGATGCTAATTTAGATGATATTGATCAAGATGAATTAGAAAAAGAGCTCGAAAAGCTCGAAAATGCCGAAAATATCAAGGTTGCTCTAAATACAGTGTTAGATGCACTTAGCAGGTCAGATTACTCAACTGATTCCACTATCTATTCAGCAATTACAGATGTAAATAATTTAGCTGATTATTCTAAATCATTGTCTGATATTAGAGAACGCTTAGACAGTTGCCATATAGAACTTCGTGATATCATTTCTGAAATAGAATCAGAGGAAGATAATTTATTTTTTGATCAAGAACGTATTTTCATGATCAAAGAAACTTTAGATCAACTTTATGGTTTACAACAAAAACATAGAGTTAATGACCTTCAGGAATTAATTGAAAAAAGAGATTCCATTCGTGAAAAAGTAGAAAAAGTAGAAAGTTTTGATGAAGCTTTACTTGAAGCTGAAACGGAAAAGAAAGCAGCATACGAAGCAATGTTAGAAATTTCCGAAATTCTTTCTAAAGCCAGACAGAAAGTTATTACTCCGCTTGCTGAACAACTAAACGCCACACTTTCAGATTTGGGAATGCCAAATGGTCACCTTGTTATTGACCAAAGAGAAACAGACCCAACAGCTTCAGGTATGGACGAAGTTGAAATTCTATTTACAGCAAATAAAGGGAGAAGCCCACTTCCATTAAGAGATGTGGCTTCAGGCGGTGAATTTTCTAGATTAATGCTTGCTATTAAATATATTCTTGCGAGTAAAACAGCATTACCTACAATTATATTTGATGAAATTGACACAGGTATTTCTGGTGAAATAGCCATAAAAGTAGGTCATATCATGGAAGAAATGGGTAATAATCATCAAGTATTTACAATTAGTCATTTACCTCAAATTGCTGCTTTAGGATCTAAACATTACTATGTATACAAAGATCACGAAGGTACATCTACAGTGAGTAAAATTAAAACATTAGATCATTCTGAACGAGTTACAGAAATTGCACAAATGATTGGAGGTTCAAATCCTAGTGAGGGTGCTTATCAAAGCGCTAAAGAATTAATAGGGTAATATAAGATATTATAAACAGTTCTAGAGGCAGCCTACAAATTCAGTTTCGCCGCTTCTAGGACTTTCTACTTTAAAGCTTAACATTTTATTCAATAAATCGACCTCTCCTTTTAAAGATTCTTCAGATTCATTACAACGTAGAGTAAAAAGGTCTTCAGACAATTCATCTGTAACCAATGGCATTGTTTCTCCGCTTTGACAGCCATCCATAATTATTTCCAATCTCAATTCGTTTGCCTCGTCCATTGTGATAGATGTTTGACAATCCATTTCGTATTTAACATCATCTTCTACTCTAAATAATTTACCTGAGTAGCATCCAGTTGCTCTTGTTAAGTCAACTCTTTCATTTAAATCTAACATAAGTCAAAAATAGGTAGTGTAGTAAATTCAAAATTAGCTGGATTAGATTATTTCAATATCTGAAGGGTATATCTAAATTCTAATCAATTGTTTAAGTGATAAATAAAGGATATTTATCTCTTTTTATCAAAGAATACTTCAAAAATTTAAGGAAATAATCACAAAACTGTTTTTAGCTAATTCAAACTTGGGTTCATGTCTAATTTAAATTACGCAAAAAGTGAGAATCACCTTAAAAATCATTTTATAAAAATTGTAATAAATCAACTAGACCTTGTATGTTTGCACCATTAAAATTATTCTAACTGGAAAATAATACATCATATTTTTTAAGTCATGGACGCAATAAAAAGCACTAAATTAGAATTCGAAAATGCCACTGGAGTTTACCACGGCAAAGTCAGAGATGTGTATTTCTTCGATAAGAAGATTGCTATCGTTGCCACCGACCGAATTTCAGCATTCGATGTTGTTCTAAAAAGAGCAATACCTTACAAAGGACAAGTGCTGAATCAAATTGCAGAAAAATTTCTAAAAATGACTGCAGACATTGTTCCTAACTGGTTAGAATCTACTCCTCACTCAAATGTTCATATTGGTAAAAACTGTGAAGCTTTTGCTGTTGAAATGGTTATTAGAGGATATTTAGCTGGACATGCATGGAGAGAGTATAGAGAAGGGAAAAGAATTCTTTGTGGTGTAGCTCTTCCTGGAGGTTTAAAAGAAAACGATAAACTTCCTGAACCAATCATTACCCCTACTACAAAAGCAATGGAAGGGCATGATGAAGATATTTCTAGGGAAGAAATTCTTGCTCAAGGAGTTGTTTCTGAAGAAGACTATGTTCAGTTAGAGAATTACACTAGAGCATTATTTAACAAAGGGACTGAATTTGCCAAAGAAAGAGGTCTTATTCTTGTTGATACAAAATATGAATTTGGCAAAGTAGATGGCAAAATCTATCTAATTGATGAAGTTCACACTCCAGATTCTTCACGCTATTTTTATGCTGAAGGGTACCAAGAACGTCAAGACAAAGATGAACCACAAAAACAACTTTCTAAAGAATTTGTTCGTCAGTGGTTAATTGAAAATGATTTTCAAGGAAAAGATGGTCAAGAACAACCAATAATGTCTGATGAGTTTGTAAATTCTGTTTCTGATAGATATATTGAACTTTACGAAAACATAACAGGCGAAATATTTGAAAAATCATCTTATGTAAATCAAGAAGATGAAATTTTCAAAGCAATTAATACACAATTAGGATAATTTAATGTTGTCTTGTAAAAAACTGTGTATATTGCAATCGTATTAAAATAGACTATATAAAGAAATTATGAGATTTTCTGTAAATAAAAGCGAGAAATATACCGTACTTATTCCTGAAGAAGAAAAATTAGACTCTTTAAAGGCACCTCAGTTAAAAGCCGAGATTGTCACAATGTTCCAATCTGGTACTGAGAATTTAATTATTGATTTATCAAGTGTAAAATACGTAGATTCATCAGGACTTAGCTCTATTTTAGTTGCTAATCGTTTAGCTGGTGAAGTAAACGGTAGATTAGTTCTTGCTGGCTTGAATGAGCACGTGATGAAGCTAATCAAAATTTCTAAATTAGAAACGGTATTGAACTTATTGCCAACAGTGCAAGAAGCTATCGATTCTGTATTCTTACATGAAATTGAAAAAGATATTGAAGGTGAAGACGAAAACTAAGTCTTTTTCTTATAAGATATAAATAAAAGCTCGATTCCTAATCTTTAGGATTCGAGCTTTTCTAGTGATTATAGGTACTACTAACAATCAAACCGTTGTCATTCGAAATCACCATATTAGGTTCTAGTGCCGCCGTTCCTGTAAAAGGTAGGCACATGACATCACAACATGTACGTATAGGAAATCAACAATTTTTAATTGATTGTGGTGAAGCTACGCAACATCAATTGATAAATTTAGGCATCAGTTTACATAAAATTGAGCATATCTTTATCAGTCATTTGCATGGCGACCACTTTTTTGGTCTCCCTGGATTATTATCTACGATGAATATGCAACGTAGAACAGATCCACTATATATTCATGGACCTAGAGGTTTAGATGAAGTACTTCTTGCAAGTTTTAAACACACAAAAACTGACCTTAGTTTTAAAGTGTTCTTGTACGATAATCCTACTATGTTTCCAGAAGTAATTTATGAAAATGAAAAAATTACTGTAGAAACAATCCCTCTTACACACCGTGTACCTTGTACTGGTTTTCTTTTTAGAGAGAAACAAAAACAACATAGAATAATTCCAGAAAAACTTCCTTCTGGATTACCTTTTGAAGCTTTTAGAGCTTTAAAAAGAGGTGAAGATATTGATTTTCAAGGAGAAAAGATTTTCTATAAAAACGTAACACTTCCACCTAGAAAATCTAGGTCTTATGCGTTTTGTTCTGATACAAAATATAGTAAAAGTGTAATTTCTAAAGTTTATGGTGTAGATGTTTTATATCATGAATCTACTTTTATGCATAGACATTTGGAGAGAGCTAATACAACATTTCATACTACTGCAAAACAAGCTGGAACTGTTGCTAAAGAAGCCAAAGTTGGAGAGTTACTTATTGGTCATTTCTCCGCAAGATATGGAGACCTCAATACTTTACTAGAAGAAGCTAGAGAAGAATTCCCTACGACTGAACTAGCAAAAGAAGGAAAACAATTCTCAATTCTAGAACGTGATTAATAGTACACTTTCTTATTTTACTTCCTCAAGTAATTTTCTAAACCAAATTTCATTGCTTTAGATTACACATTCTATTTACAGCTTTACTTTATAAATCTTATCAGAAAAGGACAATTTATTGTATATTGTCGTATCAATATAAATATAAAATTATGCCATTCGGATTTTTCAAAAAGAAGAAAAAAGAAGAGAAACATTACGATCCTACAAATATTACAATTAGAGATATTAGAAAAGGATATGTACTAGATTACGACTTACAAAGTTGGGAAGTAACTGAAGAATTTGAATACGACTGGGGAGACAATGACTTCTCTTATGAATTTAAATTAGAAAGTGCTAATGATGCTGTTTTTCTAAGCATTGAAGACAGTGATTTTCTTACAGGAACAATATCTAGAAAAGTTAAATGGGGTAAACTTCCTGATGAAGTAGATGATGCTCTTGAAACGAAAGGCAAACCTCCAAAAAAGATTGTATTTGACGGGAAAGTATATTATCGTGATATAAAATCTGTAGGGTATTGGAGAAATATAGAAAATAAAGAAAGTGCTCCATATATGGTATGGGAGTATTATGATGACTCAGAAAAATATGTACTTTCTTTAGAACAATTTGATGATGAAGAATTTGAAGCATCACTTGGTATCGTAGAAGAACCAGATGCTTTTAGTAATATACTGCCAACCACTTAGTATTAAATTTCGTTTACAATTGTAACGCATTAATTTCTAAGTAAATCAAACAACTATTAAAAATGAGAAAAATTCTCGCATTTATTTCTTTCCTGTTTTTGATTTCATGTACATCACAGGAAACATTCAAAAAAAATCCTGTTGATCAGCTAATTGTAAGTATGTCTAATGTGAATAATTTCACTATTATACTACAAGACATGGATGCTGAAGAACATTTATTTTCATCGGATCATTACAGACAAAAGTTTAAAGTGATTACAATGGGAGCTGATAGTATTCCGCAAACTAAAGAAACTGAATGGTACGAAGTATCTGAAACATTCTTTAATTTACATTCTGGTGATATTGGGATGGAAGTTGCTTCAAAAGTTGACGGAAAACTTAGTAAACAAGTTTCTCCTCCTGGTTATTCTGGATATGTAGGAAATTCTCAGTATGGAGAATGGAAAACGAACCCATCTACTGGAACAAGTTTCTGGGAATTTTATGGTAGATACGCTATGATGCGTAGTATCTTTGGAATGGGTTATTATGGTCCTGTATATAGATCAAGTTACATGAATTATAGAGGATATCATTCTTCTGGAAGAAATTATTACGGAGGAAGTTCTGGATCTCCAAGATATGGTTCATATTCTTCTGGTGCTCAAAAATCAAATCCTTCATTTTCTAGACGAATGAGTACTAGCTCTAGCTTTAGAAATACTGTTGGAAATAGCGTTAGTCGTTCTCCTGCCAGAACTGCTGCTGGATCTAGAGCTTCAGGATACAAAAGCTCTACATCTCGATATGGGAGTGGTTCTTCAAGTAGATCTAGATCATCTTCTAGCGGAGGGAAATAATCTAAATAAAAAAATTATACTAATATAAACCCTCGTTACACTCGAGGGTTTTCTTTTTTAACAAACAATGGCTTCATTTTTATCAAAGTCAAACACTTTAAAATTGGCTTTATTTGCTACTGGCCTATCTGGTATCGTAGCAGAATATGTTTTATCTACATTAGCCACTTATTTTTTAGGTAATTCAGTTTTACAATGGACACTTACTTTATCCTTCATGCTTTTTGCTATGGGGTTAGGAAGTCGATTTAGTAAATACCTTGACAAGAATTTAATCGAAAAATTTATCGTTGTTGAGTTTATTCTTTCTTTCTTAGTTTCATTCAGCTCAATTATTGCATATGGCATTTCAGCTTATGTAAGTTTCGACAAATCACTTTATGTATTTCCATTACCAATTGACGGGGTACTTATTTATTTTACAAGTATCTGTATTGGCTTTCTAATTGGACTTGAAATTCCTTTAGCAACGAGATTGAATGATTCTTTTGAGTCTCTCAAAGTAAATATCTCCTCTGTTATGGAGAAAGATTACTTTGGTAGTTTAGTTGGTGGTTTATTCTTTGCATTTGTAGGACTTCCTTTTCTTGGTTTAACCTACACTCCTTTTGTTTTAGGATTTGTAAACCTTTCTGTAGCAATTCTTCTTCTTTGGAGGTTAGATGATATTATAGATACAAAATGGGTAAATAAATTAAAGATTAGCAGCGTTGGGTTATTTGTTATAATTGGCGTAGGAATGGTATTCGCACAGGATGTAATTAATTTTGGCGAACAAAAATTATACAAAGATAAAGTAGTATTTCAAGAGCAAACTTCATATCAAAGAATTGTAGTTACGCAATGGAAAAATGATTATTGGTTGTATTTAAATGGACACCTTCAATTAAGTACTTTCGATGAGTGGTTATACCATGAACCTATGGCAATTCCAGCACTTAAACTTTCAGGACATCCTGAAAATATTTTAATTCTAGGTGGTGGAGACGGTTGCTTGGCTAGGGAAGCATTAAAATTTCCATCGGTTAAAAAAATCACATTAGTTGATCTAGACCCAGCCATTACAACTCTTGGTAAGGAAGATCCAATTTTTAGAAAACTAAATAAAAATGCACTTAACAATGATAAAGTTACAATTATCAATACGGATGCATTTACCTTTTTAGAAAAAACTAATGATTTCTTTGATGTAATATTAATGGATTTCCCTGATCCTAAATCTATTGAACTTGGGAGGTTACAATCTGCAGAAACGTTCAGAATGTCATGGCATCACTTAAGACCTAATGGCGTAATAATTACTCAAGCAGGTAGTCCTTATTATGCTACAAAAGCATTTTATTGTATTGAAAAAACAATGCAAAGTGCCGGTTTTAATACAATTCCTCTAAGAAATCAAGTACTTACTTTAGGTGAATGGGGTTGGATTATGGGAACAAAAACTATGTCTCCTCAACAAATGAAGGAGCGTATTAGAACTTCTAATTTAGATGACATTCCTACTAAATGGTTAAACCAAGAGGCTCTAAATTCAATTACTTCTTTTGGAAAAGGGCTTATTGAATTTGACAGTAGCAAAATTGAAATAAATACGGTTCATAACCCTGTATTACCAACATATTACGGGAAAGGCAATTGGGATTTATTCTAATCAATATTATTATTTTCACGAATAGCATCTTCTATTAAAGAAGGTGCTATTTTTTTCTTTGGACTAAGGTTGCCTTTTTCATTCATTTGATGCACTAAACTAATTAAATTTCCTTTCCCTTCAGTCAGTTTACCAATTGCTTTATCTACCTCTGTTTTAGAGTCACCCACTTTCTTCTGAAGCACTAACATAGTATCCACAAACCCTCTTGCTTTATCATATATTTTTGTAGCATGGTTTACTAAGTCTTCAATATTTTTTTGTTGATGCTCATTTCTCCAAAGTTCTTCAATCACTTTTAAAGTTGCCATTAATGTAGTTGGTCCAACAAGAACCACTTTTCTCTTATATGCATAATCCCATAATGAATCATCGTATTGCAAGGCAACTAAAAACGCAGGTTCTACAGGAACAAACATAATAACATAGTCCAAACAGCGTATCCCTTCTAATTTCTGATAATCTCTTTTTGCAAGTTCTTCTACATGTGCTTTTAAAGCTCGAATATGTAATGCTATTTCTTTTTCTTGCTGATTATCTTGCTCCGCATTCACAAACCGCTCATATGCATTTAAAGAAACTTTAGAATCAATTATTACTTGTTTCTCTCCTGGGTAATTAACTACTACATCAGGGCGTTGTTTCTCCCCTTCATCAGTAGAATAAGTTGGCTGAATATAATATTCACTTCCTTCTCTTAACCCAGATTTACTAAGGACAGAATCCAAAATCATCTCGCCCCAATCTCCTTGCGTTTTTTTATCTCCTTTTAATGCTTTTGTCAAGTTTTGTGCATCCTCAGAAATTTGATTATTCATCTTTCTAAGCATTTCTAATTCAGTTCTCAAAGAAGTCCTTTCATTAGATTCTTTACCATAATTATCTTCAATTTTCTTTCTAAAGCTTTCTATTTGATCTTTAAAAGGATGCAAAATTGTATTAAGGTTAGATTTATTTTGATCTGTAAATTTTGATGACTTTTCTTCAAAAATTTTATTTGCTAAATTTTCAAATTCCTTTTTAAATTGTTGATTCAAATTTTGTAAATCTATAGCATTTTGATTTAAACGCTCTTGCATACTTCTATTTATTTCACGGAGTTGAATATTTTCAGTTTTTAATTCTTGTTCGCTTTCTTTTAAATAGTCTAACTCTTTTTCTATTGATTTTTTATTCTCATTTAGAGTCTCTAATATACCTTTAGTGTTTGCATAGTTATTAGATACTTCGGCAAGGTTACTATCTATTATTTGATATTTATTCTGTACATCAAGAAGTTGATTTTTATAGGCTGTTTTTTCTGTTTCAGCAACAGATAATGATTGTTTTAGTACAGTATTTTCATTTATCAAATTCTGATTTAATTGAGAAGCCTCATTTTTTGCTTGAGTTAGTTTCAAGCGTTCTTCCACTTCCACCTTAAATTGATGTTCTTGTTGAGCATATTTTTGTTTTAAGAAAAAATATACGATTACAACTAATAAAACAGCTATTACGATTAAACATGCTACAATTAGCACAGCAATGTTCATTGACACTTCTACATCCATCTCTGTAAACTTCAAAAAATACAATAATTCTATTCGAAATTACTAATAAATTAGAGGATAGAAAAGAATTATACAAATTTGAATTCTCAATTAGAACTAAAAATAAACAAATCCTGTTAAATCAGATAAGAAGCTCTTTTACCCCAATTAACCTACTATTTCTATGTCGACACCTAACAACTCATTACAAATGATTGCTTATTCAATTCAGAATTTACTCACTTTAAAAGATGACAATCAAAAAATACATTTCGATAGATTAAAATTACAGGTAGATATTGTTGCCAATGAACTCAGATTAGGTAGCATCCGACAATCCGAACTAGACATTATACATAATACATTTACAGATGAATTTTTAAACGATTCATTAGTGGGCCATATTATACGCAAGCCTTATGGGTATAATGAAGATTTCAGAATAACAGATGCAATACATGATAACTTTTTATCTGATGATTACCCTAATTGGGATAGATTAATTCATGCATCATCTATTGCTAAGAGTATAAAAAGTAGAAAAGAATATTTTAAAAATTATTTAACGCACAAGCTAAATAAAAGTACTACACCAAAAAAAATGTTAATGATAGCCCCAGGTTCGGGAAGATCTTTATTAGAGTTATACAAAAGAGTAAACCCTAATCTTAAAACTGATTGCTTAGACTTAAACAAAAATTCTATTCACTACTACAGAGGCTTAACACAAGAATTTAGCAATCAGATAAATTACATAAATGAAAGTATTCACTCTTTTAATGTTACAGAAAAATATGACATGGTTTGGATAGAAGGAGTTTTTGAGTATATGGATGACGTTACTTTTGTTAATACACTAAAACAAATTCAAACCTACATTAATAATGACGGGGACATTGTTATTAGCAATATCAGCAAAAAAAATACTTCTAAAAATATAATGGAGATATTATTTAATTGGCAATGCACATATCGTAATAGATTGGAATTAAACAATTTAGCTATAAAGTCAAATTTAAAACCTTCTCAAATTAATATAAGAAAAGATGCTATTGGGATAAACTCATTTCTACACATTAAATAATATATGTTAAATTTTAATGTTTGATATTAGAATTTTTAATGAGATAAAATGTATATTTGCGGCATAATCTACACACAAATAGAAGTGTAGAAAATCCTTTTATAACTCATTAAATTATCAAACAGAAAATGAAGAAGCTGTCTATACTACTACTCTTCTTGTTACCTATGTATACTTTTGCACAAGACATTGATTCACTTGTGTTAATTAATGGTGACGTAATTGTAGGAGAAATCAAAAACATGGACAAAGGTGTTGTTGAAATTGAAACACCATACAGTGACTCAAACTTTAAGATTGAATGGGATGGAATTGAAAAGATGTATTGTAATACAAATTTTATGATCACTCTTTCTAATGGTAAAAGATATAATGGTCATATTAGATCTACAGACCCAACTGTTTTTCAATTAATTACTCCTACTGAAACCGTAGATGTAAATCCGGATAATATTGTTTATTTAAAGTCAATAAATAACTCATTTATCAGTAAGCTATCTGCTAACGTAGATGTAGGATATAGCTATGCAAAGGCAAATAATTTATCTCAATTAAATGCTTCTGGATATATTGGCTATACAACACATAGGTGGCAAGTTAGTATTAATGCTACAAGCTTAAAATCTACTCAAGATGATGTAGACCCTACTGAAAGAAATGAAGGTGGAGTAACAGGTAAATATTTCTTACCTCATGACTTTTACCTTACTGCAAACGTAAACTTCCTTTCGAATACGGAGCAATCTATTGATCTACGTACAGTTGGTCTACTTGGTATTGGTAAGTACATAATTCATACAAATACAGCATATTGGGGTTTCACAACGGGTGCATCGTACTTGAATGAATCTTTTGATGCTGTATATAATGAAAGTACAGGGAATTTTGAAACTCAGTCTGCTAGATCAGAGGCTGAATGGTTTCTAGGTACTGAAATTAACCTTTTTGACACTGGGGACCTTTCTTTTATGGCCAATGCTAAAGGATATCGTTCTTTAGGTGGCAGTGACCGTTGGAGGGCTGACGTTGGAGCAAATGTAAAGTATGATTTACCTCTAGACTTCTATATTAAAATGGGGTATAATATGAACTACGATACTCAACCTGCTGAAGCTGGTAAAGAAGTCGATTACCAATATACTTTCGGTTTTGGTTGGGAACTTTAGTAAAAAATCATAAAACGTGCACTTAGTTATTATATAAAATCCGATTTGTTGTATTAATTTGGGGTTGACAACTCCAAAAATAAAGAATGACAAATCAGATATTTAACAGTAAACTAAGTAATAGGCGTAAGATATTAATAGGTTTAGTGATTACATTGTTAACGCTAAACCTATTACAACTTTATTTAAATTCTGATGATACTACACGGCTTCAAGAACGTGTACAAAGTAAAAATGTAGAATTAGCACTAACATATACAAAGTTAGATTCTATCTCTTCAGAATTAAATAAGCAAATACAGATACTGAAACTTCTTAATGAGGAAACCGAGTCTTTACAAAAAGTAAAAGAGAATCTCGAAAAAGAAAAAAGAGAACTTCGGTCAAATCAATTACTTGAAGAATATAGGTATAATGAAATCCGTAAAAAGGTTTCTATGTATGAAGAATTACTTGCTCAAAAAGACAAAAAAATTACTTCATTAAAACATGTAAACGATTCATTAATCTCTGAAAACTTTCATCTTAAAGAAGAAAAAACATCTCTTACTTCTAAGATCAATAACCTTAAAAATCACCAAGGAGAACTTGAAAAAGAATTACACAAAGCAAAACGTTTAATTGCTTTCGATATTCATACTTTGGGTGGCGATAAAAAAGGAAATTTTACTCGAGGAAATAAATTTAAAATGAAAAAGACTGATCAAATTATTGTTCAGTTTAAAGTTTCAAAAAATGAAGTAGTAGAAGCCGGAAACAAACAAGTGTTTTTATGCTTAGTTGACCCTGATGGAGCTACAATATACAACCCCAACAACACAACAAGATTCTTTAAACTTGAAGATAACGGGGAGAACATTTTTTACACATCAAACACTTCGTTTGAGTATAAAAATGATGAAAAAATAGTACAAGTAATTTATGACAAAAAGAACCTAATGACAAAAGGAGATTATAGTGCTCAACTTTATTGTGATGGCTATTTTATCGGAAAAACAACTTTCAATATTTATTAATACTTCAATCTCTCTTTTTATACGAAATTGTATTATTTTGACAGTTAGATTCATATTTTGAACGTTTTTTTTTATAAAACTTCCCTATTTCCCCTTTTCTTTATTTTTTTGGTCAAAAAGTTCTATTTTTTTGTAGAACTTAGATAACTTAAGACAGTTTTTTAGCAAATTCGCAAACTGCGATTTTTAAAGAGCCTATTTTCTGTATCAATGAAAACAAATACGTATAAAACAATACAAGAAAAACCCATAGAAGAAAAGAAAATTTCTGAAAATAAATGGGTAAAACGTGTTCCAAAATGGAAGTTTTTATCCAATGATTTTGAGGATGACAATAGCCAATATATACAAAAGGTTATTTTTATTACTTTATTGGGTATTCTGTATATATCTAATAGTTTTCAGGCAGAAAAATCAGAGATTAGAATTAATAAATTAGAAAAGTCTGTTGAAAAACTACGTGTAGAATACAGTACTTTAAAATATGATTTTATTAATGAAAGTAAGCGTTCACAAATAGAGGAACGCGTTGCCCCCTTAGGACTTGTTCCCCCAGAAACTGCTCCTATTGTAATTACTGTTCCAAATTTAGAAGATAATTAAACTACAAATAAATCTATGGGAATTAGAAATTCCATATTACTCCGTGTTCGCTTTGCATTTTTACTTATTGTTGTTATTGCAACCGCAATTATTGTAAGAATATCAGATTTACAATTTGTAGAAAGAGATAAGTGGGAAAAAGCTGGTAACGCAAATAGAGTAAAAATAAGAAGAGTTGATGCAACAAGAGGTAATATATTAGCAGATGATGGGAGTTTATTAGCTACCTCTATCCCCTTCTATAAATTAGCATTTGACCCTTGTGTATCATCAGATAGTATTTTTAATAGCGGAGTTGATTCTCTTAGCCAATTATTATCAAGATATTTTAAAGAAAAGTCAGCTAGTCAATATGATAGTTTACTTAGAACAGCTCGTAAGAAAAAAAGAAGATATTTAATACTTAGTCATAAGTTAGTTAAGCATCAAGACAAAAAACATATTGACAATTGGCCTATTTTTAGAGAAGGCCGACATAATGGAGGTTTAATCTTTACAAAATATGAAAAAAGGTTTAAACCTTTTGATGATTTAGCAAGAAGAACAATTGGCTTTATCAGTAAAGATGAAGAAGCTCAATATACAGGTAGAGGGCTAGAATTTAGTTTTAATAATGATTTAGCTGGTATAGATGGTGAAGCTCTCTTTCAAAGAGTGTCTGGTAACCAATGGAAACCTTTAGATGATGGTGCACAAGTAAGAGCCGAAAATGGTCTTGATATTCAGACAACCATCAATATGGATTTTGAGGAGCACGCACATAATGTTCTAAAAGAAGCTTTAATTAAACACGAAGCAAATTTTGGTACTGTTCTCTTGATGGAAGTTAAAACTGGACAAATTAAAGCTATTGTTAACTTAGGTAGAACTTCTGAGGGAAATTATGTTGAAGACTTCAATTATGCTATTCAAGGTGTAATGGAGCCAGGTTCTACATTTAAGAGTGCGTCTATGCTCGCCTTACTAGAAGAGTTTGATTTAAATGTAAAAGACTCTGTAAATGCTGGAGATGGTAAATATATGTTCTATGATGAATGTATTATGACTGACTCTCATTACAATGGTTTTGGAATGTTATCCGTAGATGAAGTAATTGAAAAATCTTCAAATATTGGTATATCTAAATTAGTATTTAAAAACTTTAGGAGTAACCCAGAGAGGTTCTTTAAATACCTAGATCGATTTAACTTAACATCAACAATTGGCTTCCAAATGGAAGGAGAAGGAAAACCTTATATCAGTAGACCTGGTGACCCCAATTGGTCGGGTTGTTCTTTACCTTGGATATCTATTGGCTATGAAGTAGAAACCTCTCCATTACAAATGTTGACGTTCTATAATGCCATCGCTAATAACGGAAAAATGATTGCACCTAGAATTGTTAAGAAAATTCTAAGAGGTAACGAAGTTATTAGTGAAGCTGGTGTAAAAACAATAAGAAAAAGTATAAGTTCTGAACGTTCTTTAAAAGCATTACAAGGTATGCTAAGAAAAGTAGTTCAAACTGGTACAGCAAAAAGAATCAATAATAATGAGTTTGCTATTTCTGGTAAGACAGGAACAACTCAAAAATTGAAAAATGGTAAATACACAAAAAATTATTATACTTCTTTTGTTGGTTACTTCCCTTCTGAGGCACCTACTTATTCTATGATTGTTGCAATTGATGAACCTAAAGGTGCTAATCAATATGGTGGAGACGTTTGTGCTCCTGTATTTTTAGATATTGCTGAAGTGGTTTATTCAAGAACTACCGAACGTGATATACATTACGTACATAATGAAAATGAATCTGCTTTCCCTTACATAAAAGCAGGTAATTATAATGATTTACTTTTACTTTCTGATGCTTTTGATATTCAACAAGTATCAGAAAATACAACCCAATGGGTAAGAACAAGAGTAAAAGGAGATACCATTGCTTGGGTAAACGCTTCTGTTAAAAAAGGCCTTATGCCAGATGTTAGAGGTATGACTTTAAGGGATGCAATGTATTTAATAGAAAATGAAGGTGCTACTGTACATCCTCTAGGGAATGGTAGAGTTGTTACACAATCAATTTCGCCAGGTAGTCGTGTAAATAGTAGAACAAATGTCTATTTAAAACTGCAATAAAGACATTAATAACGTGAAAGGACAAAAAGAAATAGCTCAGTTATTAAAAGGTTTGGAATACGAATTGGTACAAGGAGATTTATCTCAAATTGTATCAGATATCCAACTAGATTCAAGAAAATTAACTGAGGATAGCTTATTTATTGCTATCAAAGGTACTGTATTAGATGCTCATAAATTTATACCAAAAGCAATTGAGTTAGGTGCTAAATCTATCATTTTAGAAGATACACCAGAACAACTTGTAGATGGCATTACATATATCAAAATAAATAGTACATCTCAAGCTGCAGGTATAATTGCAGCCAACTTTTTTGACAACCCATCAGAAAAAGTTAAAGTTGTAGCTGTTACAGGAACAAATGGTAAAACTACTGTTGTTACTTTACTTCAAAACCTTTTTATAAAATTAGGTTATAATACTGGAGCTTTAACTACAATTGAGAATAAAATCAATGATGAGATTATTCCAACAAAATTAACAACTCCTGACCCAGTAACATTACAATTCCTTTTATCTGAAATGGTAAAAAAGAATTGTTCTTATTGCTTTATGGAGGCTAGTTCTCACGCAATTGTGCAAGGACGATTACAAGGAATAAATTTAGAAGGTGCTATATTTTCAAATATCAGTCATGATCATCTTGATTATCATGGCACAATGAAAGAATATATCAATGCAAAAAAACGCCTTTTTGATACTCTTCCTAAAAAAGCTTTTGCCTTAGTGAATATTGATGACAAAAGAGGAAATGTTATGCTTCAAAATTGTAGAGCAAAACATTATTCTTTTGGTTTACACAGTATGGCTAATTTCAAAGGTAAACTCATTGATAATACATTTGAAGGGATTCAGATGGATGTTAATGGACATGATGCTTGGTTCCAATTAATAGGTTCTTTTAATGCTTATAATGTAATTTCTGCTTACGCCACTGCTATTTGCTTAGGTGAAGATGAATTTACAACATTACAAGCTTTATCAGAATTAAAACCAGCAAAAGGCCGTTTTGAACAAATCGTTTCTAAAAATAATATCCGTGGAATTATAGATTACGCTCATACTCCTGATGCGCTCGAAAATGTATTAGAAACTATACGAGATATTAGAGAAGAAGGAGAAAGAATAATAACAGTAATTGGTTGTGGTGGAGATCGAGATGCTACAAAGCGTCCTATTATGGCAAAAACTGCAGCAATGCTAAGTGAAGAAGTGATCTTAACTTCTGACAATCCTAGAACTGAAAAACCTGAGGATATTTTAGACGAAATGGAAGATGGAATATCTCCAACACAAGCTAGAAGAACTCAAATTATCTTAGACAGAAGAGAAGCAATTCAGAAAGCTGTTGAAATAGCTGAACCTCGTGATATCATTCTTCTTGCAGGAAAAGGCCATGAAACATATCAAGAAATTAATGGTGTAAGACATCATTTTGATGATAAAGAAGAGCTTTTCAAGGCCTTTAATTAATTTGAACAAATAAGAATTTACTATATATATGTTATATCATTTATTTTCATATCTACATAAACATTATGATGTTGTAGGCACAGGAGTATTCCAATATATTACTGTTAGAGCAATGCTTGCAACAATTTTCTCAATGGTCTATATTGCTGTATTTGGCCAGCCTATCATTCGTCAACTTCAAAAAATGCAGATGGGTGAAATTGTTAGAAATTTAGGCTTAGCAGGTCAGATGGAAAAGCAAGGAACCCCTACTATGGGTGGTTTAATTATAATTGGAGCCGTCTTATTTCCAGTTTTATTATTTGCTGACCTTACAAATGTATATATCCACCTTCTAATTACTACTTTACTTTGGACAGGAGCTATCGGGTTCTTAGATGATTATCTAAAACGTATCAAAAAGAACAAAGATGGATTAAGTGGTAAATTTAAAATTATTGGTCAAATTGGTTTAGGGCTAATTGTAGGGCTCACTTTACTTTCTAATGACGATGTTAAAGTGAGACAATTTGAAGAAGGTGCTAAATCAAAAAAAGTAACAGAATTAGTAGAAGGAGTTGATTATAAAGATCAAAAATCTTTAGAGACAACCGTTCCTTTTTTAAAGCATAATAAATTTGATTATTCTCAAGTATTACCGAATAAGACCGTATCTCATGTTCTGTATGTATTGCTTGTTATTTTTATTATCACAGCAGTTTCTAATGGCGTAAATATAACCGATGGTTTAGATGGTTTAGCAGCAGGTACAGCAGGTATTGTTGCTACTGCACTTGCTATATTTGCCTATCTTTCTGGTAACATTATTTTCTCTAGTTATTTAGATATAATGTACATTCCTAACTCCGGTGAAATTGCAATTTTCTCTACTGCCTTAATTGGAGCTTGTATTGGTTTCTTATGGTTTAATGCCTACCCTGCTCAAGTTTTTATGGGTGATACAGGCAGTTTAGCTCTCGGTGGAGTTATAGGTACTTTAGCTATTGTTTTAAGAAAAGAATTAATGATTCCACTTATGTGTGGAGTCTTTTTGGTAGAAAACTTATCTGTTATAATTCAGGTTTTTTATTTTAAATATACCAAGAAAAAATACGGTGAAGGAAGACGAGTATTTCTCATGGCACCTCTTCATCATCACTATCAAAAGAAAGAGATTCCTGAGCCAAAGATTGTTACTAGGTTCTGGATTATTAATATACTTTTAGTTATTGCAACGATCCTAACGCTTAAAATTAGATAACAATGACAGAAAAAGTATTGGTTCTTGGAGCTGGAGAGAGTGGCGTAGGTGCTGCACTTTTAGCACAAGCAAAAGGGTTTGATGTTTTTGTGTCTGACTTTGGTAAGATAGCCAAAGAACATAAAAATGAACTTATTACAGCAGCAATTCCTTTTGAAGAAGGAACTCACGCATCAGCACCAAGAAAAGTATCAATAGTAGTAAAGTCTCCAGGAATTCCAGATACTGCACCAATCGTTCAAGAATTAAAAAGCAATGGAGCCAAAATTTATTCAGAAATTGAATTTGCATTTGGTTATACATCTGCAAAAATTATAGCAATAACTGGCACAAACGGAAAAACCACAACAACTAAACTTATTCATCACCTGCTTACGAAATCAGGTATTAATGCAGGTTTAGCTGGAAATATTGGTATAAGCTTCGCTAAAGAAGTTTTAAATAAAAAACACGATTGGTATGTTCTAGAAATCAGTAGTTTTCAACTTGATGACATTGACCATTTTAAGCCTAATATCGCATTGATATTAAATATCACTCCAGATCATTTAGATAGATATAGCAACGATATTCAAAAATATGCAGATTCAAAATTCCGTATCATTGAAAATATGGACAGTGAGGGTACATTTATTTATGGTAAAGACGATACACTCACAAATCAGCAAGTAACTAAAAGGTCAATCATTCCACAATTAATCTGTTTCACTTTAGACTTTTTAAAAGAGAATTCTTTAGAAATACCTTTTGGTGACAAAACTTATACATTTGATAACCTACCATTAAAAGGTCCTCATAATGCATGGAACATGGAAGCTGCTATTCTTACCGCTTTATCAGTTGGTTTAACTCCTGATCAAATACAAGAAGCACTTCCTTCATTTATTGGAGAGCCACACCGTTTACAAGAAGTTGCTATTAAAAATGATATCACTTTTGTCAACGATTCGAAAGCAACAAATGTTGAAGCTGCATTATTTGCACTACAAAGTTTTGATAAACCAATTATTTGGATTGCTGGAGGTACAGATAAAGGAAACGATTATTCTCCCTTAATTTCTGTAGTTAAAAAGAATGTAAAGGGGCTTATTTGCCTTGGAGTTGACAATGAGAAATTAGTTAATACTTTCAGCGATATTATTCCTACTAAGGAAACTCAAGATACTGGTAAAGCAATAGAATTGGCTTTAGAACTTGCTGATAAAAATAGTATTGTACTCTTAGCTCCTGCCTGCGCTAGTTTTGACCTTTTTAAAAACTACATGGATCGAGGAGATATTTTTATGCAAGAAGTCCTTAAATTATAACAAGGAACCCATTTGAATTTTATTATGGAAAAATTATTAAATAAACTTGAGGGAGATCGAATTATATGGTTAGTGATGATTACACTATCTATGTTTTCGGTACTTGTTGTTTACAGTGCAACAGGGTCTTTAGCATATATGCAAGCTAACGGAGACAACGAACACTTTCTATTAAGACACTCAAGTTTGGTTTTTATTGGTTTAATAGGAGCCTTTGTATGTCACAGAATAGACTACATATACTACTCTAGAATATCTAGATATGCTCTTTTATTGTCTATACCTCTTTTACTTTTTACATGGGTTTTTGGTACAGAATTAAATAGTGCATCTCGTTGGATTAGTATTCCATTTATAAATCTATCTTTTCAGCCATCAGATTTAGCAAGACTTGCACTTATTGCTAATATGGCATCTATGTTATGGAAGCGTCAAAGAGATATTGGAGAGTTTAACAAAGCCATTGTTCCTTTGCTAATCTGGACAGGTATAATTTGTGGTTTAATTGGAGTATCTGATATTTCGACTGCATCTTTATTATTTCTAACTATAATGCTTCAGCTATTTATTGGTAGAGTACCTATTAAGTATTTATTTATGCTTGTAGTTATTGGTGCCTTAGCTGGTTTATTTGTGTATCAATTTGGGCAAAGGGGTGGCACAGCAGTTAGCCGTTTATCTTCTTTTATGAGTGAAACCGAAGTACCTTACCAAGCTGAACAATCTTATATTGCCATAGCAACAGGAGGTTTAACTGGAAAAGGAATTGGAGAAAGTACACAAAGAAACTTCCTACCTCACTCTTATTCAGATTTTGTTTTTGCTATTGTTGTAGAAGAGTATGGATTAATAGGTGCAATATTCATCATTGGTTTGTACCTCACATTACTTTACCGAGGAATGACTATTGTTGCAAGCAGTCAAAAAGCTTTTGGAGGGTTACTTGCTGCTGGGTTAACCTTTAGTTTAATTTTACAAGCATTTGTACATATGGGAGTTGTTGTTGGTTTACTACCTTTAACTGGTCTGCCGTTACCTCTTATTAGTATGGGAGGTACTTCTCTTTTATTTACAGGTATGACAGTTGGAATTATTCTAAGTGTTAGTAGATCTACAATGGAAGAATCTGAAGAAGTCCGTTTTAAAAGAGTAGAAAGAGCTGCTAAAAGAGCCGGGCAAAGTGGAACTAACCGCCCTAAAAATGTGCCTCTAAATTAAATAAAAACCACTTCATAATAGATTATTATACATCTGTTTGAAATAGAAATAAATTATAAATATTCAAAAAAGCAGCCTTAATAGTGTTGCTTTTTTGCATTAAAAAAAGATCTTACGGTTATGCTTAACAAATTCTAATCGTTATAGACACTAGTATTTTAAATATTGATACAATTACTTACATACCTGTTTAATCATCAATATCGTTCGTCTAATTAATATTTACGTAATTAGAATTACAACCCTTAAAACACTTTATTGATGACTTATGATTCTGCCCTTTTTACCCCATTGAATCAATTAATACAATCACTTCCAGACACCTTTGATTCAACTATAAATTCTACCCATTTATTAAATCAGATATTATCTAAAGTAACAGATTTAACAAAGAGTAAATACGGGTTTATAGGTATTGTAGATCTAAATCAAAAAATAATTAGTTATTCTACTCTTATTGAATCTAAAAGTAATAGATCAAACTCATCACCTTTACCTAATAATATTCGCACAACTCTTCCCTCGCCTGCAAACAGGTATTTACCCATTGCAAAATCTATAAAAGAAATTCATTTCTTATTTGATGAAAAAAGAGAAAAAAATGGACTACCATGGTTTTCTACAATTCTTCTCCCCATAGAAATTTCTAATAATGTAAAAGTTATTATTGGCCTTTGTGATAAAAAAGATGGGTACAATGCGTTTTCAAAGAAACAAATGTCAGCTCTCTCATTAAAATTGAGAAAAATTATTAAACAATGTCCTCCAAAGGATAATGTTTCTGTTTCCTATAAAAATTCTCCTTCTAATGTATTAGATTTTTGTTACACCACTCCTTTACTGTAAAAAACTCTACTGTTCAACTAACATAGATTCTTCAATTTTTTCTAATAATGCATTACCATATAATTTAGGTATTGAGTGATCTTTATTATTTCTTAAACCAAGAAGTTTTTCAGCCTGAAGCATTGTAAGACTTCTAAACTTAACCTCTTCGTTATTTGTTGCAAACTGATATTTCAGAATTTGATAACATTCTTCTAGAGATAAATCAAAAGGGTTTTTATTGAGCATAATTCTATTTTTTTGTAATAAAAAACTGCAAGCTCAACATCAAAAATATAAAAGGGGGATTCTGTTATTTTTGTCTAGAATCAGACCACATCTATTTCGCCACCGTGGCTTGCTTTGCTCGGTTGGCACCCTAATCATTATGAAAAAGGTTCTTGATGTTTAGAAATAATTATTTCTTGTTGCAAGATTACATAACTTCATTTTACAAACCAAACTAACAACACCTATTAACTATTATTTAGTTTTACAACACGGGTTAAAATCACCCTTTTAAATAATATTTTTTTGTACATTAGTAGCAAACCTATTCTACAATGCCTTCAAAAATCGTATCATTATTAATAGTATTTTTATTCTGTTTAAGTTGTACTGAAGACCCTATTTCAGAACAGAATAGCCCATACACTTTAGATATTCCTTCTCATTTTGGAAAACAATATACACTTCCCGAATCAAATCCATTAACCACAAAAGGTGTTGAACTAGGACGTATGCTCTTTTATGACAAGCAACTTTCGCGAGATCACACTATTTCTTGTGGTAGTTGTCATATTCAAGAAAAAGCATTTACAGACGGCCTTGCAAAGGCTGAAGGGATTCATGGATTAATTGGTGATTTTAGTAGTATGTCTACAACAAATTTGATGTGGAACAGTCATTTTTTTTGGGACGGTAGAGCAAGTAGTATTGAAGAACAAGCCCTAGGGCCAATAGAAAACCCATTAGAAATGGATTTAACACTTGAAGAGGCAGTTGAAAGAATAAGTGTTGACGATAAATACTCCAACTTATTTAAACTTGCTTTTGGCTCGTCTGAAGTAACAGCTGATAGAATTGGAAAAGCAATAGCTCAATTTGAAAGAACATTAATTTCTTCCAATTCAAAATATGATAAATATATAAAAGGCACTTATCAACCTACTCCAGAAGAGAAATTAGGTATGGATTTATTTTTAACACATCCAATTGCAGGAGAGTTAAGAGGTGGTAATTGTGGCGATTGTCATTTAGGTGTGTTGACTTCTGGAGATCCAATAAGCTTCAGAGGGTTTCATAATAACGGACTTGATGATGATAATACTATCAAAAAAGGTTTAATGGCAATTACAAATAATCGGTTTGACGAAGGTAAATTTAAAGCTCCAACTTTAAGAAATATTGCATTAACAGCACCCTATATGCATGATGGACGGTTTTCTACATTAGAAGAAGTTTTAGAACATTATGATCAACATATAAAAGATAGTTACACATTAGACCCACTTATTAGAGAGGCCAGTAATGAGCCAATCTTTCCTGGTGACCCAGTAAAGTTACATTTAACAGATACAGAAAAAGAAGCAATAATAACTTTTCTACACATGTTAACAGATGATGATTTTATTACTAACCCTGCATTCTCTGATCCTTTTAAAGATTAAATGCTTCTTAAAAATTAAGTTAGATTTTAAATAAAGGTTTATGCCCTACCATAGCTCATTTATTTTGTGCAAATTTGCTTAAAATTGATCACTAATTGTGATGGACAGATATTTCTTCTATCACATTTCATACTATAATAACCAATGAGTCTAGAAAAAGATCTTCAAAAAAGAAGTGGTTCTGTTTGTGAACTTTGTAGTTCTACAGAAAACTTATCTCCTTTTGCAGTTGCTCCAAAGAGTTCAAAAGATGCTGTAGATAATGCTTATTTATGTTCAACTTGTCAAGAGCAAATTGAGGATCCTACAAAAATGGATGCAAATCATTGGAGATGCCTAAATGAAAGTATGTGGAATGAAAACACTGCAGTTCAGGTTCTAGCATGGCGTATGCTTTCTCGTTTAAAATCTGAAGGTTGGCCACAAGATCTTATTGACATGATGTACTTCGATGAAGATACACAAGCATGGGCAGAAGCAACTGGAGAGGGTATTGATGAAAGTGAAAAAGTGATTCATAGAGATGCCAATGGTGCTATTTTACAAAATGGAGATTCTGTTGTTTTAATCAAAGACTTAAAAGTGAAAGGTTCTAGCATGGTTGCAAAACAAGGTGCTGCAGTTAGAAATATCACTTTAGTACATGATAATGCAGAACATATTGAAGGTAGAGTTAATAGTCAGCATATTGTCATTTTAACGAAGTATGTTAAAAAGACATCTTAATTTCTTATTCTTTTTCAATAATTTCAAAGTGGTTTTTCTTAAAAATTGAAGAACCACTTTTTTAATGTGAAATTTAAACAACCGATTGAAATTCATTTAAACTAACAACCAAGTATATATTTACTAATTTATATCCGTTTACTAAAGGTTTGTTATTAACAGATTGATATTATTGTTTTATTCAACTATCTCTTATTTATTTGCATTGACGATAAGATTTCATGCCAAAATCTTTATACTCATAAAACTGTATGACTGACATAACTAAAAACAATTACATCAATAATATGCCTTCTGAAAGGTTTAATATTGACACCAATTACACTCTACATGAAATTGTAGAAGAAATTGCACCTACATTAAATTTTCAATCAATGCAGGAGGTAATTAGAAATACCCTTTTAATTTTTAATGTTGATTATAGGGAACATTTAAATGTGCTCACGAAGGCTAATTTTCATAAGAAAAAATCTATTGAAAGTTTACTTCATGATTTTAATTTCCAGAATACTGATATAGCTAGTAGTTGGATTGAATTTATTGAATGTTTAGAAATTGAAGCTTCTGTATATGTAAATAATTCTACTTTACAATAGAAGACTTTTTCTCATTATTCATTTTTTGAATATCTCTATATTGTTGAAAAGGAATTTTTAATAAGTTACCAATATGTCCATTCTCTTCTGGAGCCATATGTGTATCTATTCCATAAATTAATTTCTTATTATCAAATTCCACATAAGTGCCAAACAATCTATCCCAAACAGAAAAAATGTTACCATAGTTGGTATCGGTTAAGGGTTGCTGAAAATGATGATGGACATGATGCATATTTGGTGTAACGATCACTAAACTTAAGATACGGTCTACTTTTTTGGGTAAAACAATATTTGCATGATTAAACTGCGATAATACCACAGATAAAGATTGATACAAAAAGATCATCCAAATTGGAACCCCAATTAAAAATACGCCTAAAATAGTAGCTAATAATCGCAATATTGATTCTCCGGGATGATGTCTATTGGCTGTAGTTGTATCTACATTTCTATCTGTATGATGTATAATATGAAAAAGCCAAAACCACTTAATGTTATGATTTAGATAATGAATACTGTAAGCACTAATTAAATCAAAAAGCATTAACCCAATAATTAAAGTAATTGAAATTGGAAATTGATCCATCCATTGCATAAAACCAAAATGATGAATAACACACCAATCTGATACTTTAACCATTACAAAAGCTAAAGATAAATTTACAATTGCAGTAGTTAATGTGAAGAAAATATTAGTTAGTGCATGTTTCCATTTTATATTTTTAAACTGAAATAATGGAAATACTCCTTCAAGCATCCAAAAAAAAGTTATTCCTGCCACTAATAAGATAGTTCTATGTAAAGATGGCATTGTAGAAAAATAATGAATTAGCGTTTGCATGTGTGTTTTTAGTTAAATTGATTCACAATATACTTAAAATTACATTTTCCATGTAAGCTAAAAATGACTTTTGAATGAAGTGAAAAGAAATAGTTCATTTTTTTTCAAACAAATTAAATTAACACGATTAATACAATAGATTCTACACAAAGTGCAACTGTATTCTAATAATCTAATTTACACTTAAAATAAACCTATTATTTCATCCAAAATCACACTATTTATTAACAATCTGAGTGATGTATTTCCCCATTTATTAATAAAAAATCAATCGATAACATTCATTTGCAACCTTTTATTATAAGTGCCGTTTCTTATAACATGACCACAGAAATTAACAGTTATTAAATTATAGATACAACCCAATTACTAACTATTACTCTCACTACTATCTTAATTACAATCGCACATTACCTTTAATTAAAACCACAAGAAATCAGGTTGTTTCAATATAAACAATCCATGGTGATTTATGATTACGCCCAATTTTTAGATAACCTAGTTTACCAAATTATCAATTAGCATTTTAAAAGGCTAGACATTATTAAGAACTATTTTGTTGCTTTAATATATAACAAAATAACAACAGGAGCGCTTATTTATCTTAGATAATTACTCTTACAATAACAATAATGGAGTTTTATACTCCCATTTTAACACACAGTAGATATTATTAAAACTTACTGGCATTTAGCTAGTAAGTTTTTTTTTGTCCAAAAATTGACAACTTCTTTTCCTCATCTTTATAATAAATCTCATTTTTGTATTAACAATCAATGGAGTTTTATAAATTGTATAACAAATGATGTTTTCAAAAGAATTTTAAATAAATGCTATGTCATATATCATTTAATCCTTATTGAATTAATCCAATAGACAAAAACTGTTTGATATGAATTATACTGTAAAAGCAGGAGATACTCTTTATAAAATTGCTAGAGAAAATAACGTTACAACTAATGAACTTTTAGCTTTTAATGATTGGAAAACTGTGCCATCTCTACAAATTGGTCAAATAATACAAGTTGGTCAAGATACATTAAATGAAAATGGAGGTACATCAAAAACAGTCTATAAAGTTAAACAAGGAGATTCTCTTTACGCAATAGGTAGAAAATATAATGTAAGCCCAGCTGCCATCTTAACTGCAAATAACCTTACCAAAAATCAAGGTTTATATATTGGGCAAATTTTAAAAATACCTACAGACACAATAAGTACTACAGAAGTACATGAACAAGATAAAAGTAATTTATCATCTACAGAAACACATACTGTAGATAAAGGTGAATCTCTTTATGGAATATCAAGAAAATACAATACAACACCTCAAGCAATTCTTGCAGAAAATGGTTTTCCTGATAATACACCAATATATATTGGGCAAGTTTTAAAGATTCCTACACAAGGTGAGGAAAAAAGTACTATAGAAATCCCTACTCCTTCGTCAAATAATGGAGTGACAACAGTTAAAAAATCCTCTGAGGTATATACTGTTCAACAAGGAGATACACTTTATAAAATATCTTCTCTTTTTGGCATCAGCCCTCAAAGGCTATTAGAATTGAACGGTTTTAATAGTACAACTCCTATTCAGATAGGGCAACAACTTATTGTAAAAAATGGTGGCTCTTCTTCTACACCAACTATTCAGGCTCCTAAACCAGAAGTTAAAAAAGTTGATACACGAAGAGTTCATACTGTTGGGAAAGGAGAATCATTATATGCCATTTCAAAAAAATATAATTCAACTCCAGCATTAATTTTAAATGCTAATGGCTTAGCTATTGATGCTACTATTTTTGTTGGTCAAAAATTAAGAATACCAGAAGGACAAAAAGAGGTTGAGGTAAAGCAAACTCCAATAGTTAAATCGCAAGGTTATCAAGTATATACTGTTCAAACAGGTGATTATATTTCAAAAATTGCATCTAAATTTGGAGTAAGCCCACAGTTATTAGTAGATACGAATCATTTACCTAATGGTAGAATACATGTAGGACAACAATTAATGATTCCTTCTGAAAGTCAACAACCAAAATCAGTTGGTGACACAAAGAATTTACAAGGGCGTTCTATTTATCAACTTACAAAAGTTGACGGTAAAGCTACTCTATCAAATGGTATTAAAAGTACTATTGGAGCATCATATAAAATGAACTCTACAGATGTTTTAGCCATTCAAAATAGGTTAATTCAGTTAGGTATTCTCAGTAAGAATCATAACGAGAATGCAAATGCTATAGCACAGTCAAGTGGTGGAGTTGTACCTGGTAGTCGAATTCCTAAAACATTAGGAGCAATAAAAGAATTACAAAATAAATACAAACTTAACTGGTGGGTAGAAAGTGCTACAAGAGCCGAAATGTTGGGTACAAATAAATTCACTTATGGAGTGATTGAAAATAACGATATCACTTTCAAATTTTTAAGAGAATACACTAAGTATACTTTAAAATTCCCACACCCAATTACAGGAGAAATTAAAGTAGCCGAATTCAAAAACTTTGTTCGTAGTGGTTACAATCAATATTATGATGGTGTAGGTTATATAGGAAAGTCTCTACCTTCTGCTGTACCATTAAAAGTGTATACCGATGTAGGACTTTCTACAACATTAGCATCTGCAATGCAGGTGGTTTCTAGTCATGAAGGAAATTTTGACGCCATCAATAGTTATGACAAAGCCTTTTTCTCTTATGGTTTTATTCAGTTTGCTGGAGGAGGTAGAGGGTTAGCACCCGTTATTGCTAGAATGAAAGTCAGTCAGCCCGCTTTATTCAAATCTATTTTCCAAAATGTGGGTATCGATGTTACGTATACAACAAGAAATAATGATATCCATCAAGGTGAACTTATTATCGATTTTCCTGGAAAAGGTCAGCTTAAAGGTATTGAAGCAGAAAAAGCATTAAGAGGAGATCATCAATTATATGGTCCGTTTATAAGAGCAGCTTTTCACCCTGATCTTGTAAAAGCACAAATTGAACAAGCTGTAAAAGCATATGCTAAACCTGCTTTAGGAATAAAATTAGCCATTAATACAGGTAGTTTCTCACAATCATTACCTATTACAGATATAATTAATTCTGCAATGGGCTTAGGTTTTACAATTGATATGACCGTTAATAAGTGGATTGTAAAAACAGGACAGATGTTCTCTGATGCAATAAATACTATTGCTAGAAAAAGAGGGTTACATAGTTATGATCAACTTACTAGAATTGATGAAAAAGAAGTAATTCAAGAAATAGTAAATAAAGAAGGTGGTGCTGATAAACGAGTTGCTGACAGAGGTTCTAGCATGTTACATAGTCAACTTAGTTCTGCAAAAAGTCCAAATAAAGGACAAGGTTTAATTGCCTAAACTTATTTATTGAATTTTTTAAAGAAGTATGTTTTCGATACAAGACGAAAACATACTTCTTTTTTTTGTGAACTTTCAAGATTTTACGAGATTCGTACAATATTTTAAGTATTTAGCAAGTATTCCATTTGCATTTAAACAATCTTGTCCATAAATTATTTATAACTATGAAGATCGATAATCCGATTAGCATTACAGATCAAGCGGCAGAAGAAGTCAAAAATATTTTAAGCCAAAAGAAAGTACCTGAAGGTTATTCATTACGTATTGGTGTTAAAGGCGGAGGAGGCTGTGGAGGTGCAGCATTTTCACTAGGTTTTGATACCAAAAAAGAAACAGATGTTGAGTACATAACTAAAGGTATTCCTGTTTTAATTGATAAACGCCAGATGTTATTTCTAATTGACTTAGAGGTAGATTTTGAGGACAGAAGAGATGAACGCGGATTTGTATTCAACAAAGTCACTGCTCAGTAATATTTTAGCACTCAACTCATAACATGACAGAACCTAAATCAACAAAAAAAGATAACCTATTAGAATTAAAAGCATGGATTCCATTGGTAATTGGCGTGTCTATTGGCATTGGCGTAATTATCGGAACTCACTTGCGTTCTCCAAACATTACATCAAAACGTTTGGCAGTAGATTCTAATGCCACAAAGTTTGAAAAACTACTTAATTATGTTGATAAATATTATGTTGATAGCGTAGATATTGATGATCTAACACAAAAAGCTATCGACCATGTTCTTGATGATTTAGACCCACACACTATATATGTTCCTCCTACTGAGGCCGACGTTATGGCCTCAAGATTAGAAGACGGTTTTGAAGGAGTTGGTATTGAATTTAGAGTAATTGATGATACGCTTAAAGTTGTGTCAGTTATGAAAGGTGGACCATCTATTAAAACTGGCATACGTGCTGGTGATAAAATAATTACTGTAAATGGAGATACCATTGCTGGAAAACTAATTACCAATTCAGAAATTGTAAAAAAGTTAAGAGGTAAAAAAGGCACTACTGTTAATGTAGGTATCAAAAGAAAAAAAGAAAATGACTTATTAGCTTTCTCAATAACTAGAGGTAAAGTACCTACACCTTCTGTAGAGTCTGCATACATGTTAGATGAGGAAACGGGATATATTAAAATTTCAAAGTTTGGAACAAAAACATATGAAGAATTTCATAATGCACTCCTCAATTTAAAATCTGATGGAATGTATAACCTTGTTCTTGATTTAAGAGATAATGGTGGTGGATTTCTTGGACAAGCAGTAAAAATTGCTGATGATCTTTTACCAAAAAACGATCTTATTGTTTATACAGAAGGTAAAGGAAAAGAATTTACAGAAAAGGAATTTAGTGTAAGAAGACCTGATTTTAACGGACCTATTATTGTTTTAGTTAATGAAAGAAGTGCATCTGCTTCAGAAATTGTAACAGGTGCTTTACAAGATCATGATAGAGCGGTAATTGTTGGACGAAGAACTTATGGAAAAGGCTTAGTTCAAAGACAAATTAGATTAAAAGATAATTCTCTTTTACGTTTAACAATTTCAAGATATTTTACTCCAAGTGGTCGAAGTATTCAAAAACCTTATGGAGATGGCATCTCTTATGACGATGATATCAATCAACGCTATAAAAGTGGTGAACTATTTAATAAAGACAGTATTAAATTAGACAAAATGCCTCAGTTTAAAACTGATGCAGATAGAATTGTTTACGGAGGAGGAGGAATTATTCCTGATAATTTCGTTCCTCTTGACACTACCTCAATGGGTATTTATTATTACACTTTAGAGCATACTGACATGCTTAGAGATTTTGCATTAGAATATGCAAGTGATAGATACATTAGCCTACAAGAAGAGGGATTAGATAATTTTATGAATAGTTTTGATAAAGATACTAGTGTAATTCCTGAGTTAGAAAAATTTAGCGTTGAAAATGGGATTACAAAACGAAGAAAAAAGCACAACGATCAAATTATAAATAATTATCTTACACATAGAATAAAAGTTCTTGTAGCAAGAGCAATGTGGGGTGACGAAGGATATTACAAAGTTGTAAATACGAAAGACCCTATGATTAAAGAAGCCAAATCGTTAATAGAAAAAGGTCTTGCTACTCAAGATACTACTCAAAAAAAATCTGAAGGATAAATAACATCCGATTATTAACTAAAAAATATTAAATGTTATTTTTAGAAACTAACGCTAGTGCTATACTTTCTACTTTGAAAAAAGATCATAAAAATAAGGATCTTTACATATTCTTAGTTTCTGAATCTTCAGCTGAACTAATACCACAGCTTATATCTCTTTTTAATCAGAACAATATGACTTGTTTTGGAGGTATATTTCCCTCATTAATTTCAGGGACAGAGAGAATAAATCAAGGACTAATAGTTAAAAAATACACCTTAAAAGATGGTCCTTATATTGTTAAAAACGACAATAATTTAAAATATGAGTCCATTTCAAATTCTGCCAAAAGTTGCTTCTTATTTATTGATGGGCTGTCAGAAAATATAGTTAGTATAATAGAAAATATATACAATCAGCTCGGAAGTAAATATGATTATTTTGGAGGTGGTTGTGGAACAATCCCTTTAAAAAAAGCACCCTCAGTTTTCACAAACCAAGGTTTTTTTAGCGATTGTGCAATTCTTTGCTTTGTAGAAGAAGATTTCCATTTAGGAATACAACATGGGTGGGAACGAGTTTACGGGCCAATTATCGCTACAAAAACAGAAAAAAAATATATCGAAGAATTCAATTGGGAGAATGCTACTGAATTCTATAAAAATGTACTTGAAGAGCTTACTGGAGAAAAAGTAAATAATGAAAATTTTATACCTCTTGCTCAGGCTTATCCTATTGGTATTTCTAAAGAAGGACATGAAGATATTATTAGAGATCCAATTGAAATTACAGCAAATGGTGCTGTTAAATTTCCCTGTCATGTACTAGAAAATTCTGTATTGTATCTGATGAAATCTAATTCAGAACAGATTATTAATTCTGCAAAAGAAGCTACAAAACTTGCTGTATCAAATATAGATTCAGATCAAGAAATTGAACCTTTTATTATGGATTGTTTCTCTAGAGCATCCTTTTTGAGCGAAAATTATACAGCTCCATTAAAGCAAACTAATGAGCTTTTGATTGATACTTTTAACACTATAAAATTAGAAGGGGCATTGTCATTAGGTGAAATCTCTTCTTACGAAAACGGTCAATACATCGAATTTTTCAATAAAACTTTTGTCATCAATGCTATCTCAAAATTCAAAAAATGATGTCTTACAAGACATGATACTGTTGTATGAATTGGCTTTGCAAACAGGGAAGACAATTGATTTTAAACAAAATATCGAAAACTTTTTAAAGCTATTAATCAGTAGAAAAAGTCTTTCCTCTGCTAATATTTGGCTTAAAGGATTAACAATTAAAGAAGCATCAATAAGTCTTTTACCCTCTTATATAGAAGCAGATGATTGGGTACGAACAATTCAATTCCCTATTAAAGATATCAATAAACGCCAAACTGAATTTGTAGAACATTTTATAAATAGAGCACAAGGAGAAGAAATAAAATCCTTTTCAGTAAAAAAAGAATATTTAATCAATAACACACATAACGTTAAAGAAGGAACATACCTACTCTATCAACTCGATAATTTCGGCTGTATGATGTTATACTCTTGTATAATTGATGACAATAGAATTGGTGACAAAGCAACCAAGAAACTTAGAGTTGTATTTGACAGGTTCAAAGTATCTGTAATTGCATCTCTAAATCAATTAAAACTTGAAAACGAAGTAAATAAAACGAAGGCTATGAGTGATGAAATCATGATGCTTTCTAAATTTCCACTTCAAAGCCCCTACCCTGTTCTTCGATTTACAGATAATGTAGAACTTTTATTTTTAAATTCTCCTGCGGAAAAAATTGCGGATCACTTTAAAGAATTACAATGGGTGTACTCCAAAATGTTTAGCGAATCTTTAAGCACAAATTCAATTAAAGTTTATGAGCAAGTAATTGATGGTAGGTATTATACTTTAACTGTAAAACCAATACCCGAATATGGATATGTAAACATATATGGTATGGACATTACAATAAGAAAAAGTATTGAAACAAAATTAAAAGAAGAAAAGGAAAAAGCTGAAAAATTAGCTCAAGTAAAGATGGAATTTCTATCTACTATGAGCCATGAAATTAGAACTCCAATGAATTCTATAATTGGTTCTATAAATTTATTAATTGATACAGCTTTAGATACCTACCAATCTAAGAAATTAGAAATGATGCGTTTCGCTGCTGATAACTTACTTCGCCTTATTAATGAAATACTTGATTTCAATAAGTTAGAAGCACATAAAGTGAGCTTAGAAAAAATTCGATTTTCCCTTCCCGAAACTCTTGAGCATATATTTTCTATGCATTCTGATAATGCAGAACAAAAAAATATAGATTTCAATTTAAAGTTAAATAAAACTCCTATTGAATTTATTATTGGTGACCCTACTAGACTATCTCAAATTCTATTAAATTTATTATCTAATGCAATAAAATTCACAGAAAAAGGAGGTGTAGAACTCTCAGTACAAAGCACATTTAATAATCAGAAAACAATTGTATATCAGTTTATTATAAAAGATAGCGGTATTGGTATTTCTGAAGATAGAATAAATGCAATATTCGAAGCTTTTACGCAAGCTGATAATAGTACAACTAGAAAATTTGGTGGAACAGGATTGGGTTTAAGTATTACAAAAAAACTTGTTGATTTATTAGAAGGAAGTATGGAAGTAAATAGTAAAGTTGGAAAAGGAACTGAATTTATTGTAACAATTCCTTTTGATATTGCAGCAGACCAAGAAAGTATTACAAAAAAGAAAGCTGAGTTACCTGAGATTTCTGGAAATTTAAAAGATAAAAAAGTATTACTTGTTGATGACAATGAGTTTAATATTTTAATTGCAAAAGAGTTTTTAGGTAGATGGGAAGCAGAAACAATTGTTGCTAAAAATGGTCAAGAAGCAATTGAAGCTTTAACTACAGGTGCTCTAGATTTTGATATTGTACTAATGGACCTTCAGATGCCAATAATGGATGGTTTTGAAGCTACTTTACTCCTTCGAAATATGCAAAGTGAATATTTCCAAAATATTCCGATTATTGCCTTAACTGCAGATGTTGCTAGCGATGAGATTAGAAATCTAAAGAGAAAAGGTTTTAATGACTTTGCCTCCAAACCTTTTGACCCCGATATACTTTTACAAAAACTACTACAGCTAATTTATAAAAAGTGATAATTTTGACTTAAAATATCATTGCAAATTACTTTATAATAAATAATGCTTTTACTTTTACATCTTAATAATTAAAAAGCAGATTTTCCTTAATGTAGTTATCTATTTTCCTTTGCTACTTAAGATTAAACAATAGATAAGTCAATGAAGACACAACAGCAAAAAATGCTAAGTAATTTTAGTCCAACTAAGATTATTTTGCCAATTTTAGTAGGACTTGGTGTGTTAGTTTACATGATATCGTCAGATGATAGTATAAACTATGATGTGATAGTTGATAATTTAAAAAACTTAAATCTTTGGTGGGTTTTAGCCTCTTTTCTAGTCTTATTTGGTAGAGACTTTGGATACATGTACCGAATAAGAGAGCTTACAGATAGGAAGTTAAATTGGAATTCTAGCTTTTATGTTATTATGCTTTGGGAATTTGCTTCTGCCGTTACTCCTTCTGTTGTTGGAGGAACAACATTAGCAGTCTTTATTATGAATAAAGAAAAGATTCTATTTGGTAAAGCACTTAGTTTTGTGATGCTAACTGCAGTTCTGGATAACCTCTTTTTTGTAACTGCATCCTTATTAGTTATTGCTTTATTTCCAGGTTCTATATTCCCTGCAAATAATTACTCAGCAGAAATTCTTGGATTTACACTTGGTTTAAAACAGTTGTTTGTAATTAGTGTAACACTAATTCTACTCTATACACTATTAATGGCATGGGGACTTTTTATTGGTCCTAAATCATTTAAAAAGTTCCTCTGGTTTTTAACCTCTACTCGTTTTACAAAAAGGTGGAGAAAAAGTGCTGTTAAAAGCGGTAATGAAATGATAATTGCTGCAAAAGAATTAAAAGGACATCCTAAAAGTTATTGGGTAAAAGTGGTCACTTCAACTGTTTTTATATGGAGTGCACGTTATGCAATGCTCAATTGCTTAATAAACGCTTTTTTACATATTGATATCTTTGCACTAACATCAACAGATATTCATAATCAGTTCTTAATATTTGGCAGACAAATAGTTATGTGGATTGTCATGCTTGTTTCTCCTACTCCTGGTAGTGCCGGAACTGCAGAATATTTCTTTGGTGAGTTCTTTAAACAGTTCTTCTCTAATGGCGGAATCGTTTTAGTTGTTGCTTTATTTTGGCGTTTATTTACCTATTATGCATACTTACTAATAGGCGTTTTTATTTTACCAAGATGGTTACAAAAAACTGCAACAAAAAAGAACTAAGCTTTTTTAATAGCTTAGTTCTTGTCAAATAATAAAGTAGTTATTGATAATAGGTTGATAGGTTTAACAGGAAAGAATCTTTCTACTACAAATATCGTGTGTTCAGTGTTTTTAGACAATTTTAACTATTGCATATCAATACACATGTAACTTATTGAAAGAAAACACACGAAATGACTGATTATCAATCATTTTTATTAAAAATTTACAGTTATTTCATAAATAGATGCAAGTAAACTACATTTCCTAACTACATTCTTCCGAAATTTGCCCACCGAACTTGATACTTATGATAAAAAAAGAAAATAACTTATCAGATTGGCTACCAATCACGAAGAAAGAAATGGAATTGCGTGGTTGGGATAGCTTAGATGTAATAATAATATCTGGCGACGCCTACGTCGACCACCCTTCATTTGGAGCTGCAGTAATTGCTAGACTTGTTGAATCTGAAGGATTACGTGTAGGTATTGTCCCTCAGCCCAATTGGAGAGATGATCTTAGAGATTTCAAAAAACTAGGTAAACCCAATTTATTCTTTGGTGTTACTGGAGGTTGTATGGACTCTATGGTTAACCACTATACGGCTGCCAAAAGAAAAAGATCTAATGATGCATATACTCCAGGTGGAGAAGCAGGTTATAGACCTGACTATGCCACAGTAGTATATACAAAAATATTAAAAGAATTATACCCTGAAGTACCTGTACTAATTGGAGGTATTGAAGCATCTTTACGTCGTGTTACGCACTACGACTATTGGTCTGACCAATTAAAGCCTTCAATATTACAAGAATCTGGAGCTGATATTTTAGTATATGGAATGGGAGAACAACCTTTAAAGCAAATCATTAAGTTGGTTGCTAAAGGAGTTCCTATGACCTCTTTAAAAACAATTCAGCAAACAGCCATACTTCAACCAATTGAAGAGGATATTCCAAAAGGTGTACATTGGACTAATTTAGAGTTAAAATCACATGAGGAATGTTTGGAAGATAAAATTAAGTTTGCTTCCAACTTCAAGTTTATCGAGAGAGAATCGAATAAACAAAATGCAGATCGTTTAATTCAAAATATTGGAAATAAAAGATTAGTGATCAACCCTCCTTATAAAACAATGAAGGAGAAGGAGATTGATGCTTCTTTTGATTTACCATATACAAGGTTACCTCACCCAAAATATGCTAATAAAGGGCCTATCCCTGCATTTGATATGATTAAATTCTCTATCAATATGCATAGAGGTTGTTTTGGTGGATGTAGTTTCTGTACAATCTCGGCTCATCAAGGTAAAATGATTGCAAGTCGTTCTGAAGGGTCTATTATTAAAGAAATAAACGAAGTTACTAAAATGCCTGATTTTAAAGGGTATTTAAGTGATTTGGGCGGGCCTAGTGCAAATATGTACAAGATGAAAGGTAAGGTACAATCTATTTGTGACCGTTGTGTAAGCCCTTCTTGTATTCACCCTGTAGTCTGTGATAACCTAGATTCATCACACAAAGCAATGACTCAACTCTACAGAAAAGTAGATAAAATTCCTGAGATCAAAAAAGCATTTGTGAGTAGTGGTATTCGTTATGACCTTTTAGTAAGTGAGTATAACAAAGCTGACGAGACGAAAAGTTTAAATGAATATATGGAGCAGGTGGTAACAAGACATATTCCTGGTAGGCTAAAAGTTGCACCAGAACATACGTCAGACCCTGTACTTAGAATTATGAGGAAACCCTCATTTAAGTATTTCCATATGTTTAAGAAGAAGTTTGAACAGGTTAATAAAAAGCATGGTTTAAAACAGCCTTTAATTCCTTATTTCATTTCTAGTCACCCTGGCTGTGAAATGCAAGATATGGCCAATCTTGCTTTAGAAACTAAAGAAATGGGTTTTCAACTCGAGCAAGTACAAGATTTTACTCCTACTCCAATGACTGTTGCTACAGTTATTTATTATTCTGGAGTACATCCTTATACTTTAAAGCCAGTTAATACTGTTAAAGATCCTAGACGTAAAAAAGATCAGAATAAATTTTTCTTCTGGTATAAAAAAGAAAATCAAGCTTGGATTAGAGATACTCTGCGTAAAACAGGAAACTCTAAAATGGCTGAAGAATTACTAACTTATCATGCTAAAATGAAAAAAGATGAGCGTGATCAGAAGAAAAACCCTTCAGCTAAAAGTAAGTTCTCTTCTACAAAAAGCTCAACTACTACGCCTAATGGCAAAGTTAAAAGTCGAAGTAAAAAGAGAAGAAAGTAATACTAATACAAAGGTTGTTCATTCAGAGCAACCTTTTTTTATCTAAAAACTAATATTATAAGGGCTTAAAACCCAGTTTAATCAAGAATATTGTCATAAAACGACTAAACAATACCATAATTTGGTTTAATATTAAACTATTGAATTATGTTTAGAAAATCAGTTTAACTTTTTTTTAGAGGCCTCGTTATAAACATTGTTAGTAATCAAACAATAAATATTATGAACTCTGAGACATTATATATTTTCTTTAGTTGGTTTTTTATTCTATTTGGAATTGTAGCCATCATCTGGGGAATCTTACTGATACATGAAATACCTGTTGAAATAGCAATGAAAAATAACCATTCACAGGTTAAAGCAATAAAAGCAATGACATTTTCTGGTCTGTTCTTATTTCCGCTTTTCCTTGCTGCAATCATATGGGCTTACTACGATCCGAATAATCCAGATTTCAATAAGGCTCCTACTAATACAGAACTTTCTTAATTATTTTACCTACTTATAAAGTATTAATGTTATGGATATTGCAATTTTAACAATCTATTTTGTTGGAACATGGTTAATTTTCGACAAATTTAAATTACTTCCCAATACACTCCTCACTAAAGGAATTAGATACCTACTTCCTGCTGCCGCTATTTTCTTTGAGATCATTTTATTAGGACTTTATACACCTGATTCTGAAGAGGTAATGGTCCAGAAATATGTACTGCAAATTGCTCCTGAATATGGTGGACAAGTAGAAAAAGTATATGTAAATGATCAGCAAGAAGTTAAAAAAGGAGATTTACTTTTTGAACTTGATGATACACGTTTCCAAGATAAAGTAAGATCGATTAATGCTGATCTTAGAAAACAAAGAGAGTATCTTAAAGAGTATAAAACTCTAAGTTCTGTAGGTGCTGTTTCTAAACAACAATATAATGATGTTATACACTCAATCGAGAAATTAAATGCAGAAAAAGCAATTCAATTAAAATTAATTAAAGATACCAAAATTAAAGCTCCTTTTAATGGTGTTATTGCCAATTTACAATTAAGAGAAGGTGTATATATTAAATTAAAGCAACCTGTAATGTCTTTAATTTCTAATGAGAAAAAATGGGTATATGGCTTTGTAGATCAAGCAGGTATGCAATATGTTCATAAAGGAGACTCTGTATTTATGATTAACAGAATGTATCCTGGAGAAGTGTTCTCTGGCGAAGTAGAAACTATTATGTATGGCTCCTCATCTGCACAATTTAGCCCTTCTGGATTATTACCTTCAAGTAATCAGTTTCAAGAAGAAGATCATATGATGGTTAAAGTTGCTTTAAACAATGATGTACTTGAAAAATTAAAATTTGGTACATCAGGTAGATTTGCAATTATAACAGATCATAGTATCGACGTTCTAGAAATCATCAGAAAAATTGAATTAAGAATGCATTCAGATTTATATTACTTCTGGATATTAGGTGCCTAATCTTTAATTTTTATACCATAAAAAAAACCCTTATTGAAGAATTGAGTCTTCCAATAAGGGTTTAATAATGTATAACTATTGTATTAATATTCTAAAGAAAAATTGAAAGGAACAATTACCCAACTTGGTACTGCTTGTTGCTCTCCTGTTATTGTATTTGTAACTATTGTTGGTTCGAAAGTTAAATTCATAATTGCATCTTCTACTGCAGAAGCTAATCTAGTTTCACTTCCTCTCATAATTTCATAATCAACAACTTCACCATCAACATTAATATATGCTCTAACTTTAACGCTTCCTTCTATACCTAAATCTTTTCCAACTTTAGGATAATCTATTGTCTGTGTTATTTCATCATAATTAATAGCTTTTGCTTGAGTGTATTTATATAATGGCTTATCATCATCTGCAAATACATTAGCCGTAATAATTATTGAAACGAGTAGTGTAAATAACTTTTTCATTTTGTTTTATTTTAATTATAAATATACAGTTCATTATTCCTTAACATTAACGTAACACTAAGTAACAACATTAACCAATAAAACGTAATGCTTACACTTACCAATTTTTAATGACTATCATCATCATGAATAGATCAATAAAACAACTTAAACTAAAAGCATAGTTTTATAACTAAATAATTAGTTCAAAAATTTCAAACTAAAGATTTAGTTTATATATTGCGGTAAATAAAAAATAATTATATGAAAAAGTTAACGACAGCAGAAGAACAAGTAATGCAAGTTTTATGGGATTTAGATAAAGCTTTTGTAAAAGATATTATCGAGCAATTACCTACTCCTAAACCTGCTTACAATACAGTTTCTACTATTATTAGAATATTAGAACAAAAGGAATTTGTAGGACATCAGACATTTGGAAAGTCACATCAATATTTTCCTCTAATGAGTAAAGAACAGTATTCTCATCAGTATCTTAAGAGTTTTGTAGGTCGCTTTTTCAGTGGGTCTTTTGAAAATATGGTATCGTTCTTTGCTAAAAAAGAAGATGTAGACTTAAATGAACTTGAGGAAATGTTAAAGGATATTGATAACGACAAAAAAGACTAACAACTATGCTCAATTATTTATTACTATCCTCTTCAGGACTATTGATACTTGCACTATTCTATTTTGGTTTCCATAAAAATGAAACATTTTTTCAACAAAATAGGATCATATTATTACTAGGAATTATAGTAAGTCTTACTTTCCCTCTATTTGAAAACCTCCTAACAATTGAACAACAGGTTTATATCACTGAAATTTTACCAACAGTATATTTGCCTGAAATAACAATTGGAAAAACGAGTAATACTATCAATCTATTACAATCTTGGAGTTGGAAAATACTAGTATTACTGGGTTACACAGCAATCACTTTAATTCTATCTTTACGTTTTTTTTATTCTAACATAAAACTATTTGTTTTCATCAGAAAACATCCTCCACAAAGAATAAAAGGTAGTCTGATTATTAATACTGAAGGTCTTTACCCTACTTTCGCTTATTTAAAATATATATTTTGGGATAATACGAAGGCGTTATCTCCTAAAGAAGAAAAGCTGATTTTTCTTCATGAACAAACACATATTAAAGAACTACATTCTCTTGATATATTCGTAATGGAAATCCTTAAGATTATCTTCTGGTTTAATCCTGCTATATATATAATTGATGCTGCACTGCGCACGCAGCATGAATACCTTGCTGATCAAAAGGCAAACCAAATGACTAACGATGCATCATACAGTCAATTAATGATCCGATCACTGTTCGAAGATAACTCGATTAGTATTGGACATGGCTTTCAATTTTCAACTATTAAAAACCGAATTAAAATGCTAAAAAAAGAACGCACAAATCAATGGAAAAGAATATCAAGTTTATTTACTTTTTCTATCCTAATTAGTAGTATTATATTTCTTCAAGCTTGTATTAAAGATGAGTTAGAAGCTACTGACCCTAAATTATCTGAGTACAATCAAGAGATGATTTATGGTTATAATTATAATGGCAGAACATACTGGGATACTAACTCAATTTATTCTGAAAATCTCGATGAAGGTGAAATTGAATCAATTAATGTTGTTAAAGGGCTTAGTTTACCACCAGTTTTTAATAGCAATGTAAAAACTGCCATTGTAATACAGTTTAGAAATGATTTAAATGAAAGTTTTTTCAATAAAGTAAAAGAAGAATTACCATCAACATCTCACTTAGTTACACCTATTTCTAAAAAGCCTAATTCTTTACAAAAAGGTGTAATATCAATTGATGAATTAAATAATGATGAAAAAACATATGAAATTGTTCAAAACTCAGCTTTTTATCCAGATGGTATGGATAGTTTTTATAAAAGTATTGGGCAAATAATGAAATACCCTAAAAAAGCTAGAGAAAAAGGTATTGAAGGAAAAGTATATTTGCAATTTGTGATAAACAAAGATGGAAATGGGGAAGATTTCAAGATTGTTAATAGTGATAATTCAATTTTTGATGAAGAAGTTTTGAGAATTGCAGAACTTACTATCAAAGATTGGACTCCCGCAAACCACGAAGGAAAAATTGTCAAACAGCGATTAGTGTTACCAATATCGTTTAAATTATAATAATAATAGAAGAAGAAGGGAGATTCAACTATACTCCCTTCTTAATTAATATTTTACTAAAAAATCTTATAGTTAGTTAAAGTACCCTTCTTAAACTCAACCAAACTAGCTAATTCATAAGGATATAAAATATAATTGACAATTACTCTCGATAAATAATTAACCTAACTAATACCATAAACCTAAAAATGAAATTAATCTTCACAATTCTATTAATTGCACCCCTTTTTTCATTTGCTCAAACAAGAAAAGAGGTTAAAGTAATTCATCAAAAGCAAATCGATTTTTATAACCAAAAAAAAGCTAGTCAAAATGAAAAAATAGCTAATTTTTGGGACAAAATTAAAAACGATAATCCAGAAATATATGAACAAAGGATACTCCATTTGAAAAACGATTCTATAAGGTTGTCCAAAAAGAGAGATGATAACACACAAATTGTATTAAAAAAATTAGAAAGTTTAGATATTAATAGTCATTATATTGATTTAGAAAATTCATCATTAGAAGAAATACCTAATCAAGTTTTTGATATGATTAATATTGATACTTTAAAACTAACAAACCACCACTTTAAAACTATTCCTAAAAAATTAAATCAGCTTAAGAAGCTCAAATACCTTGATCTGTCTAAAAATGATTTATCATCTTCAAAAATTCGATTCTCGAAATTAAAAAAACTCGAATACCTTAATTTAAGTCAGTGTAGTTTAACAAAACTACCAAAAGGATTACGAAAACTTAAAAATCTTAAGGTATTAGTTTTAACTGAAAATCCGTTAGAGGACACTAAGAAAATTCAACATCTAAAAAATCTAGAAAGTTTAAAACTTAACAAAACTATTGTACCTCTAGATCCTTATAGTATTGGTAAATTGAAAAAGCTTAAAAAATTGAATATGAATGAATGCCAACTACTTGAAATTCCACCTAAAATAAAAAGAATGAAGGATTTAGAAAGTATTGTAATGGCAAGAAATAATATTAAAATCGTACCAGGTGAATTAAGTCAACTACAAAAACTTGATAATCTTATACTTTATGAAAACGAAATAGAGAATTTACCATTATCCTTCTTTCAATTAACTGAACTAAAAGAATTAGACTTATATCATAATAAAATTACACATTTACCTAAAGAAATTGGGCAACTTACAAAGTTGAATACACTTTATATTTCATTTAATCAGATAAGTACACTACCTGTTGAAATGCAGTCACTTGTTGAATTAAAAAAGTTATATGCCCATCACAATAATTTAGAATATATTTTTGATTTCAGCTCTTTAAAAAAATTAGAAGTATTATATCTTCAAGATAATAAATTATATGATTTCCCTAATTCAATTTTATCCCTATCTAATTTAGTAGAACTAGACCTTTCGGGTAATAAAATCACATCATTTCCGTCTGATATAAAGCATTTTAAAAATATTGAAATAGTCAACTTATCAGATAATATGGTAGAATCTATAGATAGTTTAAAAAAAGATTTAGAGGTAATGACTAAAAATGGAGTTATTGTTAACCTATAAAAAGAATAGGGCTACAGTTAAATAACTGTAGCCCTATTCTTTTTATGAACTTTCGTATTTTTGAATATCCCGTGTATTTTTCTGGATCGTTACTGCTCCAAATAGGGATAGTAAGAAACCAAAGATATAAAAGCCTTTTTCAGAAGGAAGTAGATCTGCATTCCAGAGTCCTACTCCTAATAAAACAATAGATATTATTAATGAAAACCAACTTAAGCTATAATATAAATTTGTGACTTGTATAAACTCCTCTTTATCTCTAACACATTTTTGAACTGATATTGAAGAGAATAATGCGAATAATAATATTACTAGATAATAGCCTTTTTCGTTAAGTAACATTTCTGCTCTAAATAGACCTACTAGATACCCTAAAACTCCTGCTCCCATAGCTACCCAAGAAGCTAACACATAAGCATTTGACGGTTTAGTATTCATAGTTAATTTTTGTTTTTATTTTTTTGTCAACCGTATTTCGGCTCACTTATAGTTAAGATTTGAAAACATTAACGCTAGTTTTCTTTGATAGGTTACTGAATTAATCATAAAAAATCATAAATGAATAAAAAGTCATTCACTTTTTAAAAGTAAAAAAGGATATCTAAATTAAGATATCCTCTCTATACTATTTTCTATATATACTACCTTTTGCTATACAGCAGAAAGTGCATTTATATCATCATTTTCTATAATATTTGTCTTATAACCCTTATTTACGACATTAATCATAGCCTTACCTAAACGTGTAGATGTTGTGACATACTTAGGAAAAAGGCGGTCTAATATCGGAAAAACTGGCCTTAAAATTTTATATATAGTTTTATAAACAGAAACCTTAGATTCTACTCCTTTTTCGGGTTGGATAACTGCTGGCCTAAACATATAAGCCGACTTAAAAGGAAATTTCAATAACTGATTTTCTGTTTTACCTTTCACATTTGCCCAATCAGTTGCCGAATTTTCTTTAGAAGATGTTCCTGCTCCAGATACATAACAAAAAGAAATATCTGGATTGAGTGGTAAAATTATATTTGCAAAATGTAATGTTAAATCATAAGTAATATGAGAGTATTCCTTTATAGAAACGCCTGCAGAAGATATACCTAAGCAAAAATAACAAGCATTGTAGCCTACCAATTTTGGTATAATGTCTGTAAGATCAAAAAAGTCTTTATGAATAACCTCTTCTAGCTTTGGATGTTTCATTCCTATTGATTCACGAACAATGATCAATACTTTTTCCACTTTATCACTATCAAGGCATTCTAGAAGAACACTTTTACCTACCATACCTGTAGCTCCTGTGATAATTGCTTTAATTTTTTCCATGTTAGTTTAAAAAAATCTTAGTGTTTCAGTTATAACGCCAATATTATCAAAATATTAGTTCTTGAGTAGAAAGATTCCAATTTCGTTAAAAAAATTAATTAATGAGCACAAAACCACCCCAAAAATAAGGATCCTTGTATAAAGAATCTCCCATCCTTTCTACTTGAGCTTCTCTAAATGCCTGATCTCTATCCTTACAAATTAGCCATTTTTTATAAAAGGTTGTCATTAATTGTTGCGTTGCATAATCATCTACACTCCATAAACTCATTATAACAGATTTAGCTCCTGCTACATTAAATGCAAAAAGTAATGCAGAAATTCCATCATCATCAATAGAGGTTATATTCTCAGTTTGACAGGCCGATAAAATTACTAATTCTGTACTGTCTAAGTTTAAAGATCGAACTTCATAAGCTGTTAATATTCCATCTGTACCACTATTATACCTCGATTGAATATTACTATTATTGTTTGCTTTAATTTCTGAGAAGTAAAGTCCTGATTTTAATAACCTCTTGTTTATAAAATTGTACTCTGCATTAATTGAATTATCAAAAAATCCATGTGTTGCAATATGTAAAACACCCGGTGAATAATTTAAATTAAGTAAACCTTCTTCTCTAGCTTGTTCTCCCAATAAAACAGATACATCCCAATTATTTTGCAGAAGTTGTTTTTCTACATTTTCTATTTCTAATGCTGTTCCGGGTAAATTATATAGAGTAAACATCTCTTGTTCATCTTTTTCAAAACCTAAACTATCCCGCTCATCTAGGGTAATTTTCTTTGATTTTTTATTGATTGAAAAAGAGGGGTTACCTATTAACAATGCACTCTTATTCTTTATATTTTCTTGTTTGTAATCAGAAGAAATATTCAGCGTATTTGTGGTTAAGAAAATATAATCTTCCATTAATACATACTTATCTGTTTCTGGGTTTTTGAGTGTATTTATATTTATAAGGCTATAAATTCCATGAGGACTTACAAATATTCTGTGTGGATCTATATCACTATTTTCTATTACTTTTTTTATGGGTTTCCAATATGCGTTGTAAACGTTATCATTTGATGAATTAAGAGAATAGATTCCAGCCTTTATATGCAAAGAATTTTGATATTCATTATACATCACTTTATCTAAATATTTAGCATAACCCAAATCTACCAGTTGCGGAGCAGTAGATTGCTTATTTATTATTAAAGCAAAATATTTACTATTCTTTCCTTTGTAGTCCTTTATCCTAACAATATCTACAACAACATCATTATCACTCAAATTAGACTGTATATATTGCCAAGTAATGTCTAATTTATTATCTTCTGTATTTGCAAAAGTATTGGCCGCACTTAACAACGACTTCTCTAAATTCCTTACTCTATCTAGTTCTTTTACAGGGTTTATTTTCAAACTATCTCTTTGAGCTTTTGTCATATAACTTATCGCTGCAATTCTTGAACGTAAAGCATTCAGTTTTTCTATATAATTTGGAAGCCCACTTTCAACACTATATTCCTCTAATAAATTAGTCTTTTGTTTGGAGTATATTGCTTCATTTTTTAATAAATTTCTGTAACGAATTTCAATGTTATAACATTGTTCAATCATTTTAGAAGAAGACTTCTCTCCTCTTAAGAAGATCATTGTATCAAAAATGGCAAATACAGAATTTGTACTTCTTAGATACATTACCTTTTCTTCTTCAGATAATTTTTTAAATACCTCATTATAAAATAACATTCTTTGGTTTGTAGCCTTAATAATAAGTTTTTCCGCTTCTAACCAGTTCTTTTCTAAAGCATTTACATACGCTAGTTGACTAAGTATTTGTGTTTCAATAATAGGAATTCCAATAGTAATTTTTGTCAAAGCTTCTAGCTGACTTTTAGCAATTACTAATTGATTCAATTCAATCAATTCTTCTGCTTTAAAAAGCTTTGCTTTAAGTCTATATGTTTCTGTTTTTGCATATTCATTTCTTATTGCAATCTCTTCTATTTCATCACAGAGTTCTATTACTTTTATCGATTTATTTTGGCTTTTATAAATCTCTGCCATAGCATATTTTACCTGAATTAAACTAATATGATATTCAGAATAATATTCTATAATTTGATTTTGAACTAAGTTTAGTAATCTTAGTGCCTCTACATTATCACCTTTTGCTTTTAATACTAATGCTTGAAATAGATTGATTAAATTGGGTTGAACAGAAGACTTTTTTATTATCTTTTTATATCCCTCAAGGTACTGTTTTGCCCTATCTATTCTATCATATAAAATATTAAACTCAATGGTTAATTTACTACATACTATATAAGAATAGAGATACTCATAATAGTTGTTTTTAAGTCTTGTAGATAACTCCAAAAGGTCTAATTCAGAATGTATAAACTTATCTTGAAATTTTAATTGTCTTACTTTAACAGATAGATAATGAATATAGTTTGTTCCATAATGATTAATACTATGACCAACCTCCTCTAGTATTTTTTTAGATTGAGAATAATGACCTGTATACAAATACATACTTGCCAATTGCAATTTTGCTTTTTGATAAATTTGATCTCTTATTCCATTTTTCTCATAAATATTAATCCCTTTGATTAAGAGATTTTTCACCTCAGGAAGATTTGAAAGTTGAAAATTAACTTCACTAGATCTAATCCATACATTAGCTAAAGCAATACTTTCGGTTCCATATACCTCTATTGCTTTCTTTTCTGCTTTTTTATATGTTGCTATTGCTTGATTAAAACGTTGTGACAATACATAAGTATCCGATAAAACTATTAATAACCGAGCTGTTACTATTGATTTTGATAAATCGTTTAGCTCCAGTTCTGTTTCTAAGTTTTTTAGTATTGATATTGCTTTATCAAATTTACCCTGTTTGTTTAATAACTTTGCTCTGTAAACCTCTATTATAGAATAATCTCTTAAATAAATAAATGGTGTAACAATAGATTTTGCTACTGCAATAGCTTCTAAGAAATACGTATCTGCAGTTGTATAATTCTTCCTTTCAACCTCAATAAGACCTTTATTAAAGAGAGTATGTGCATTATAAGTTGTGTTTATTCCAATTGTTTTTCTTTGTAATGTTTCTATTAATGAAATATAAACATCAACATTTACATCGTCTCCTAAACGAATATAAATAAGTAATAAATAGTTTGTAGCAATAATATAATCGGGGTACATCCACCCTGCCGATTTATCTATAATTTCAATTGCTTGTTTTAAATATTTAATGGCACGTGTGTATTCTTGCTTCTCTTTGATAATCCTTCCTTTCCAAATTAAAGGAGCTACCAGTTTTATAGAATTAGGCTTACCTTCTTTCTCAATACTCTCAATCCACTCATCAATATAAGCTTCAGCCTTATCCATTTCTCCATATTGACGGTAATTATCTACTATTGATACATTATAGTTTTCAGTTGTTGTCTGTGAAAAAGAGGCTTGTGAAGTATGCAATAAAAAAATGTGCAGAAATACTATTCTTTTAATTATATATATACAAGATGGGTTACGCATAAGATTTAAATAAAAAAGGCAATAGTTATATTCTTATAAGATACAACTATTGCCCAAATACTGCTTTAACTAAACTACTTTATTTTAATTTACCATTACAAATGCCCCCCAATAATAAGGTTTCTTATATTCATTCATAAGTACTAGTTGTGCCTCTTTAAATGCTTGATATTTATCTCCTGTTTCAAACCACTTTTTATAAAAAGTAGTCATTAACTTTTGAGTAGCAAAGTCATCAACACTCCATAAACTCATAATTATTGTTTCTGCCCCAGCAATTCTAAATGCATATTGTAAACCAGATATTCCTTCTCCATCGGTTACTTCTGCTAACCCACTTTGGCAGGCTGATAATACCAATAATTCTGTATTGTCTAAGTTTACTTCTTTTGCTTCATACGCTGTTAAGATACCGTCTACTTCAGAAGAATAAATTTCTTTGGCATCACGTTGATTTCTTTTAGAAATTTCGGAAAAGAATAAACCAGAACGTAGTAATTCATTATCAGAAATAGAATTTGGTAATTCATTAATAAAAAAACCATGTGTTGCAATATGAAGAACTTTAGGTGATTTCTTCATTTTTTTGAGGTAGAGTTCTGTTGCTTTTTCTTGCATTAAGGCTTCAACTTCCCAACCATTTTCTTTTAATAACCTACTAGACTCTATAACTTCTACTTCTGTTCCAGGTAAAGGGTCTAACATAAACTCTAATGCATCATCTTCTGCAGCATCCACAACCGTTCTGGTATTTTCAGATCTTGAACCAAATTTATTATCATTAAAGACAGGATTACCTACTAATAATGCATTTTTCTCATCAGAAGTTTGTTGTGTTTCTAATAACAACTCACCTGTACTTGTCATCATTTTAATATCCATTTCTTCAATAAGAAACTTACCCGTTTCTCTATTTTTCAGAATATTTAAATTGATTAAATTAAACACACCATCTGCACATATAAACACCTCTTTTTGATTCTCTGCAATTACATTTTGAATCGGACTCCAGAATGTCTCATACGGATCTGCAATACCTTTAGTCGATTTCATAACTAATGATCTTGAATAAGGTGTAGTCTGCTTGCTATATTGAAAATAGGCTTCTGTTTCTAAAAATTTTGTTTCTCCTATATCAACAATAGTAGGGATAGTACACTTATTATCTATAACTAAAGCAATGTATTTTGATTCCTTTGTTTGAAAACCTTTTAATTTAATGATTTCAATAGCTACCTGGTTTTCTCCTAATTTCTTCTGAATCTGCTCCCAATTTATTGTCTCCTCTGCAGCTACCTCGTATTCATCTGCAGCATAAACAAGTACTTTTTCTAAGTTATTGATTCTGTCCATTACATTGTAGTAATTTACACCAATCTCTTTTCGCTCTTTAGTACTCATATAGTTTAGTGTAGCAATATTAGATTTAAGAGAATACATTTTATTTAAATAAGACGGATACCCTTGGTCTAATCTTTCCTTTTTAAAAGCGAGTAATTGTTGTTTACGCTTTTGCCCTTCTGTTAAGAAAAAGTCTCTATATTCTAATTGTAAATTATAACAATGTGATAACATTTCTCCAGAAGACTCAGTCCCTTTCATGTATATCATTGCATAGAAATGATCAAAAAGTGTTTTAGTTTTTTGTAAGTACAAACGCTTTTCATCTTCGCTAGAATAGTTTAATGTTTCTCTGTAAAATTCCAAACGTTCTTCTGTTGCATTTATAATCTTTTCTTCAGCCTCTTTCCACTTCCCTTGTAAGGCATACAAGTAGGCAATGTCACCTTCAAAATCTGTTTTTATCAGTTTATTTTCTAAAGACTTATAATTAATTTGCTCGTATAAAGCACTTGCTTTTTCTAATTCATTATCTGAAAGATAAATTTCTGCAATAGCTTTCTGAATGCTGAGATAAAGAATTTTATCATTATTGATATTTAATATATTACAGACTTTTAATGCTTTGTTCAGATAATCTAAAGCTTCTTTTTTATTTCCTAAACCAACTAAGTTTTCACCTTGTAATTGATAAATTTCGATGAGTACATGGTGCTTTTCTGAGAATTTATGAATGACCATATCTTCTACGTTAGTCAATAATTCAGAGGCCAAAGCATAGTTCTTCTTAGCTTCTAAAATCTTGGCTCTACTTAGTAGCTCATTGATATAAATTAAAGTTGTATCAGATTTAAAAACACTACCAGGGTTCTCTGTTTTTGTTTTTACAGGTAAAATACGCCCCTTAGTGACTAAACCTTTTAAGTACGATTCTGATTTAATTTCCTTTTGTTTAATCAAAGATGAGTTGACAACACTTCTATCATCATATTTTTTGGGAATTATTCTTCCTTTAGTTATTAACCCTTTAAAATAAGATACAGATTCTTCGAGCTGTATTGTATTTAATAAAGTCATTTCTCTATTTAATACTTCTTCTGCTCTGTCTACTCTTCCTAACATTATATTTAGGTGTACAGACATTTCTGTTGCCTTTGCAAAATATTCTGAACGCTCCATATGAGATCGTTCCATTATATTTAACAATTCTGACAATTGTAACTCAGCTTCAATAAAACGGCCATAAAGAATATTTAACCTAGCAGATGTAAGCGGAATATTATATAAAGGTAAAGACGATGAACTTCCTAACTCTTTTGCCAATTCTAAATGTTGGTTGGCTATTGCATAATTTCCTAAATGAATATAGACATCTGCCAAATCAAGTAATACTAAAAGTCTTCTAATTTTTTCAGTTTCATCTTTTTTATAAATAGATTCTGCCTTTACTAAAAGTGATTTTGCTAAGTTCAATTTAGATTGTTGAACATAAACTTTTGCTATTCTTGTTATCCCTACTGCATGTGCACTATGTGCCTCTCCTAAAAGTTTAGTTACCTGAGATTCGTATTGATTATAATAAAAAAGTGCTTCTGGAAAATGTTCTATTTTTCTATTTGCATCACCCAATAACAATAATATTCTAGTAGCATCAGAAGAATTATTTAGCTGTTGGTTTTTATAATTATCATATAAAAATTCAAGAATATGAATTGCTTCTGTGTTACGGTATTGCTGAATATATAGGTCTGCTAAATAAACTTCATAAATAGAAAACTCTCTAAAATAAGTTCTGAGGTCTGTTTTATTTTTTGCTATCTCAATAGCTTCAAAGTAATGAATTTCTGCATCTAGATAGTTTCCTGCCAACGTTTCAAAAAGTGCCTTATTAAATAGCGTATGAGAATAATTTATATTATCAGTTCCTATTGTCTTTTCAAAAATTAACTCAACCTCTTCTATTAAGGGTTTTACAGACTGAAAGTGCCCTAATCTTAATGAACAACTAATTAGATAGTTTAATGCCACAGCATAATCAGGATACAACCAACCTGTGGAGTTTTTCATTATTTTTAGAGATTGATTAAAGTCTTCTGCACTCTTTCCAAACTCCTGACGTTCCAATCTAATTTTCCCTCTATCTATTAAAGGAATAACCATTCTTATTGATGTTGCTCCAAACTCTTTAGTTACCTCAGCTACATTTTTTTCCGTTAACTGAAGTGCTTCGTCAAGTTTCCCTTTTTCGCGTAATGATATAAGAGAGTCTTTGTAAAATTTCTGCTCTCTATCATCTGTTGCATAACTATTTAGGTTCACACAAAAGAGTAAAACTGAAGCTATAATCAAGCTCCATTTTTGGGAATTACAGTTATTCATTCTTAAGTTAAAAGGTTATTTTGAAAGTTGTTTAGTTTATTATTTGTAATTCTATTAGTTCACTATTACAAAAGCACCCCAATAATAAGGCTTTTTAAATTCATTCATTATATCTAGCTGTGCTTTTCTAAATGCTTCGTGCCTATTCTTTCCTTCTTTCCAATAAGTATAGAATTTTGTCATTAATTTTTGAGTGGCTTCATCATCTACATTCCATAAACTCATAACAATAGATTTTGCTCCAGCAATACTAAATGCATATTGTAAACCAGAAATGCCTTCTCCTTCTATTACTTCAGAAACACCTGTTTGACATGCTGAAAGAATAATCAATTCTGTGTCTTTAAGATCAAGGGTTGTTACTTCATAAGCTGTTAAAATTCCATCTATTCCAGATAAATAAATCTCTTCTAAAGTACGTTCTTCTATTTCTGAAAACTCAGTAAAAAACAAACCTGACCTTAACATAGGATTACTAGATATTGGATTTTTTAAAGAGTTTAAAAAGAAACCATGCGTGGCAATATGAATAACAGATGGTGATTTTTCTATCCCTTTTAGTAATGCCTCTTTAGCATTTTCTTGAGTAAAAACTTCTACATCCCAATCACATTCTATTAGAAGAGATTCCAACGATTTTATTTCTGCTGCAGTTCCGGGTAATTCATCTAATTTAATACTTAATCCTTTTGCTACAGAACCTCTAGACTGTCTTGTTGTAGTATCTTGTTGGCTACCATCTACTTTATTAAATATAGGGTTACCAATTAACATTGCCGTTTTATCTATATTATGTCTAGTTCGCTTTTCTTTTATAAGTTCTGTAGAACTTGTTAGTTTATAAATAAATTCTTCTTCAATTAAATACTTCTCTGTTCTTGGGTTTCTGAGCGTATTTAAATTCAATAAGCTATAAATACCATCTGCGCAAAAATAGATTGTAGAATAAGATTTTCCTCCTTCTTTAATTTTATCATTTATTGGTTTCCAATATACAGTATAAGGATCTTTTTTAGTTGTCTCGGAGTCAACAAAAATTAATGATCTTCCTAATGGACTAATCTGTTTCTGGTATTGATAAAATGCTACATCTTCTAAAATACTACTATGTCCTAGAGGTATCATTATTGGGGTATCACTTGCTTTAGTAACACATAAAGCGATGTACTCAGAATTTCTTTTATCCAAAGTTCTCAACTTTACAATTTCAATAGCAATTTCATCTGCTGTTAATTTAGCTTGAACATCTTTCCAAGTTGTTAGCTTTGTTATAGCAGTAGAATCATTATAGGCATCTGCTGCATATACCAAAGACTTTTCTAATGTATTTACTCTATCAATTATTTTATAAGGATCTACACCTAATTCATCTCTTTGCTCTTTAGAGAAGTAATTTAAAGAAGCTATTCTACCTCTAAAATTAATCATGTAGTCTGTGTAACTCGGAAAACCTTGTTTGAGCCTGTCGTCTTTATATTTAAGTAAATGATCTGACCGTTGTTTAGTTTGTTCTAAAAAGAAGTCGCGATACCGTATCTGTAAGTTGTAACAATTTTCAATCATACTTTTTGATGCATTAACTCCTTCTAAGTTCAGGATGGCATAAAAAGTATCAAATACTTCACTTGTTTTATGTAAGTATTGTTCTTTTTCTTGTGTACTAGAATAAGCAAGTGTATTATCATAAAAACTAAAACGATCTTTTACACTCTCTATAATGAGTTCTTCTGCTAATTTCCATTCCGAATTTAATGCATAAACATAGGCCAAAGCTGCTTTTACAGTGGTATTTATTAATGTTTTAGGAAGCGTATTTTTATATATTGATTTATAAATTGCTATTGCTTCATCATATTTTTTATTCTTCACTAAAAAGTCTGCATAAAACTTCTGTACTCTAATATAATGTACCGCCTTTGGTGTTACTTTGGCTTTAAATACTCTTATAGCTTCTTGATAATATTTTTCAGCTTTTTCATTCTCTCCTAGATTACCATAATAATAAGCTAAAAAACCATTTAAATCTCCGTTACTTAAATGGTCTTTGCCAAACTTATCTAATAGGTAATTCTGAGCATTAAATAAATCTTGTAATGATAATTCTGCTTTTCCTTGTACAGAATATAAATATGCTCTAGTAGTAATTACATCAATATAATTTAATGATCCTTTTTGGTAAATATCTTCTAAAAAAGTAAGGCCACGTTTAATTGTATTTTCTGCTTTTTGTGTTCTCCCTAAATATATATTAAGTTCTACAAGGTCTAGAGCAGATGTTGTAAAGTCTCTTAAATACATTTGATTATCCTGTCTCATCAGATCAATATTCTCTGAAAGAGTAATCTCTGCATCTACAAATTGCCCATGGATTATTGCTAATCTAGCTTCCGTATTTTTAAGGTAATAATTGTACTTCTTCTTATCTCCTACTAATTGATTTCCTTTTGTCAATAACCCTGCAGCTTCTTTATACCTACCTGTTTCAAGATAAATATTAGCAAGATCTACTAAAGTATTTACATATCTTATATTTTCATTCTTATTTAATTTATAAATAGAAATTGCAGCAGATAGTAACTTTTCAGCTTCCTTATAGTTTGTTTGTAACATTAATAAGTTAGCAATTTCTCTTAATACCCATGCATAGGCAGGATGCTGTGAATTTGTCTGAAACTTCACTAGTTTCTCTGCTTTTTTAAATGATGCAATAGCTAAATCATATTTACCATCAACTTTATAAGCAACACCAAGTGCTAACAACACACGAGAATAATTAGCCGATTTCTGACAATTATCTTTTTCAATATCTAAAAGGAGCTGATTTAATATTTCTATTGCCTCTTTTTGTCTATACGTTTTGGTATATAAATGAGATAGAAAAATATCTATCTCTCTAAAATTGCTATCTATTAAACGTCTAAAAGTTACATTTATAGAAATCTCTTTGGCTGATAAAAAATGTTTTTCTGCAAGGTCAAACTGACCTTCGTTCATAGCTAAAAGGGCAAGATTAAATAAATAATGACTCTGATTTATATTATTAGCATCAATAGTTTTTTCATGAATACTTACTACTTCATTAAGTATTTTCTTAGAAATCTCCGTCTCTCCTAAACGTAAATGGACTGTAGCTAAATGATTTAAAGTGACAGCATAATCTGGATAAAGCCAACCAGTTGTTTCATCTAGTATACTCAAAGACCTTTGAAAAGACGCCAAGGCCTCTTCATATTCTTGTCTAATTAAACAAATTCTACCTAATAAAATTAAAGGGATATTAGAATGTATAGTTTCTGGTCCATGGATTTTCTCTTCATAATGTAGCCATTCTAAACACATCAACTTTGCTGCATTCAGATCTCCATCTTTTGAAAGCTTTTTAATTTTACTTACAGTGTATTCATCACTTTTATCTTTAAAGTAATCTGTGTAATTACTATAAGCATTTGCAGAGAAATTACATCCACAGAAAAGTAAAACAAATAAACAGCACTTGATAAGAGATGTCATAAATAGAGATGGATTATTTGTTAGGTTATTATAATGTTTATTAGAAAGTTATAACATTACAAAGATACTATTCTAAATATTTTAATAACATTAAACGGCTAGATATTTTAACTGACTCCTTACTCAAAAAGAGAGATTTAATAGAAAATTAAGTGTTTTTTGTTAAAAACACACAATGAAAATGAATAAATAACACAAATATGAAACATAGTTACTAAATTGTGACATCAAATAATAATTAAATAATTTAAGATTATGCAACACTATTTAATAGGATCAATAATCATTAGTATTTTTATTTTTGGAACGGTTCAACTTCGCCATTTATACAATTACCTTGGATTAAATAAAATAGAAGCGCTATCAATAGCAATTCTAACTTCTTCTTTTATTGTTATGTCATTAGGGAAACTAATTGTAATGATTACCGACATTCAATTATAATACTTATCGATAGCAGACTGCTACAGCGATTTCATTACCTATCGTTTTTAGGTCGAACTTCCAGTTGTGTGGTTCTCCAACTTCTAAAACCCACTGCTTATTAATATACCAAAAGTTAAAGCTGCCCAAATGGTATGTTTTATCAGTGGCTTTTATAAATGCTTCTTTCATTGTAAATAAATGAAATAGAGCAAGTTTTCTTGTATCTGGATTTGCTATAGACTGTACTTCTTTTAGCTCTTGTGGCGATAAAAACCATTTTAATTTACTTTCATCTAACTGTGAAATGGGTTCTACATCAACCCCTATCTCTTTATCAGAAAGTACAATAACAATGTATCCGTTGCTATGAGAAATATTAAAAAATACAGCTTTTTCGCCATAAATAGGTGATAAATATGGCTTACCATTATCAGTATAAGATAAAGACAATTGCTTGGGTTGAATGCCTAATTCTTTTGCTAAGGTATACTTTAAGAATGTTCTAGCAATTAGAAATTCTTCTTTCTTTTGTTCCTTAATAAATCGTTTATAACGCTTTAACTCGTTGCCATCTAATAAAGATATATCTCCTTTTACGGCATCGGTAGAGGTTGTTACTAGCTTATATCCTTTTTCCATTTGGATTATATATTATACAAGCTTACAAATTAAGAGAAGATCTGTAATTTCTCTAATTTTATGCTAAAAGTTATCTTTTATAATACAGCATCCACCCTAATATAGACAGTAATGCTAACCCTAAACCTGCCAAAGAATTGACTACTCTGTGTATTAAACCTCCTAGTTCACCAAAGTGAATTGGTGCAATCCATTTATTGGTAATCGCATCTACAGCAGATGCCTTATCAGGGTTAAATACAAATATTGGCTCACCAGAATAGATATCTACATTCATGTAAGCCCGTTCTCTTTTACCTGCATGCAATGTTTTATCTTTCATCCAAGATAAGTAAATTGTCTTTTCGCTATCCTGAGTTAGGTGAATTGATCTTGGGTAATAAGAAGTAAAGTACTTATTCATTTCCATCATGGTCTGTTGAATGTTAAGTACATCTCCAGAACCTTTTGATTTCACTTCTAATGGTTTATCACTCTCCGTCATTGTTAATACAGAAAGTACCGATACATATTGTTTTTTAAAAGTGAAATAAGGGCCCGATAGTCCTAAAATTATAACGAAGATGCTTACATAAATACCTATCATCATATGCCATGAGATGGCAAAACTTTTCTTTTTTATAGATACCCAATTCCAAAAATCCCTTTTTTTAAACTTTCTACATTTTGGATACCATAAATATATTCCTGATGTAAAAAGAAGTATTGAGGTTATTAAAGCAATCCAAGCCACAAAATATTTACCTCCATCTACAAAGAAAGACATATGAAGTTTCAATAGACTATCAAAAACACCACGTCTTGAATCCATTTGCCCCAATTCTTTACCATCTTTCGGATTTATAAAATGATACAGTTCTTCGTTATAAAACCTAACAATAAATGTTTCCCTCTCTCTTTCTGGAAAATAAAAAGTATCTATTTTTTTATTACTACGTTTTTCTAATAATGAGGAGATTTCTAATGGAGTGAGGTTTTCTGTTGTTTCTTGAGCTGAATATAAATCATTATACATCAATTTTGTTAGTTCTGGCTGCCATGTATATATGCTACCAGATAGCCCAATTATTATTAATGGAACTCCTAATACTAAACCTAACCATTGATGTATTTTCCTTATAATCATCTTCATGAAAATTATTTTTAATCACAAATAGAGACAAAAAATTATTTCGTCTCTATAGGATTCAGTTTCTGAAAAATAAAACCTCTTTTTAGAATAAATACTTAAAGCTTAAAACAAAATGTCTAGGTGCTCCAGGCATTACTCTATTGTAGTTTTGCGAACCTACATAATATTCTGTATTTGTTAAGTTCTTAACTGTTAATGTTGTTGACCAACGATCTGCTCTATAAAATAAATTACCTTCAATCAAATTATATTCGGGTAACATCTCTGAGTTAGGTACATTTGCAGCTGCTCTTTCAGACACATAATTATAACCAACTCCCGCTCCAAAACCTTTAAGACCACCTCTTTGTATTTCGTAGTTCATCCATAATTTATACATATGTGGTGCTACATTTAATAACGGTTGTCCAATCATATCAGGGTTTGTGTCTTCTGTAATTCTAGCATTTGTATAAGAATAAGAAGTCATAAATGTCCAACCTGGTAAAGGCTCTCCTTGTAAATCAAATTCTACTCCATTACTTTTAGCCACACCAGTTTGCACTTGGAAATCTTGATCTGTAGGGTCTTGAACAAGCATACCATTTCTAGTTAAATCAAAGTAAGTAGCTGTAATATTAAATTTATCGTTTAAGAAGTAAAGCTTGGCTCCAAAATCAAATGATGAATTGGTAATTGGATCAAATACATTTCCATTTTTATCTGCTGGATTACCCCACTGCGGATTAAACCCAGTTGACCAGTTTGTAAATACTGAAATACTCTTGTTTAATTTTCCTATTACTCCAACTCTTGGAGAAACCCCCATATATGTACTATTTGTTATCTCTCCGTTTTTCCTGTTGTTATATTCTTGTTGATAGATATCGTAACGAATTCCGCCTATCACATTTAACCAATTTGTAAGCTCAATAAAATCTTGCACATAAAAACCATAGTTATTGATTGTATAGAGATAATCGTTTGTTGTTACCATGTCCAACTCGTTTGGAGGTAATTGATTGTACTCCGTATTATACACAGATACCGTATCATAACTTTTGTCTTGTTGGATAAACATATCTGTAGTTGTCTGCGCTATTTCTACTCCTAAAACCGCTTTATGTTTAGTTGAGCCCCAATTAAATGACCCTAAAAATTCATTTTGCATTGCTAAATATTGCTCAGAATGTCTTTGGTCTTGATAATATCTTTTTACTGAATCTGGTGCAACAAATCCACTCACTTCTACTGCATTTCTAGCCCCATTAGTAAATAACATATTACCCGCATTTCTGAAGGTCCATTTATCATTAATTTGATGAGCAACCTCGTATTGCGTTAAGTTATTAGTGTTTTTTGTTTCATTATAAGGATCTCCAAAACTTTTATTTGGAGCAAAACTATATTTTGTATCTGTATTAGGGTCATATAAAGGGACACCTCTATCTGTAGGTTGAGAATGGTTTAAATACTCACCTTGTACAGTAATTTTTGTTCTTGGCGAGATATCATACGTTAAAACTGGTGCTAAAAAGTAACGTTCTGTATTTACAAAATCTCTGTACGTTCCTCCAGATTCAATTGCACCATTTAAACGAAACTTCATTTTACCTTCCTCATCTAGCGGGCCACCAATATCAAAAGATGGGCGGACCATACCAAAACTATTAGTTGTAAAACTTACTTCCCCATGTTTATATGATTTTGGAGCTTTTGTAACAATATTAATTGTTCCACCAGGGTCAGAAACACCATATAATGAAGAAGCTGGACCTTTTACTATTTCTATTTGCTGAATATTAGAACTCTCACGGTATATACGCATTGGATTTCTAAAACCATTTTTAAAGATTGATTCTCTTTCTGATCTGAAACCTCTAATAATATAAATATCAGTTCTACCGCCAAAACCAGTTTCTTGGTTTACTCCACTTACATATTGTACGGCATCTGTTATTCTTACAGGCTCAATTTGATCGAGCATATATTTTGATAAAACATCTAGTGCAAACGGTAATTCTTTAGGATGAATTGGCACTTTTGTTCCAATTGTAGTTGCGTTTGTTAAGTATTCATCACTATACAAATCTCCAGATACTACAACCTCATTTAATTCTGAGTAGGCACTTTTAAGCTTGAAATTCTTTGTTGTTTTCTCTCCTGCTACAACTTCTACTTCTACTGTTTGTGTAGCAAAACCTACTGAAGTAATTACTATTTTTTTCTTCCCTGGAGCAACGTTATGGATAATATAATTACCATTTTCATCAGTAGCATCTCCATAGTTACCACCTTGAATAATAACATTTGCACCAATAATCGTATTCCCATCGTCTCCGACAACATTACCAATAATATCTCCAACATTTTGTGCCGAAGCATTTGTTAGAATCAATAAAAAAGTAATTAAAAATAAAAAGCTATAACTCTTCATTAAAGTATTTGTAACAGTATAAAAATAAACACAACAGCAAATGTAATTTTATTTAGACTGATTACAAATTAAGAGCTTTTTAATATATGTCAATAAATGAAACTATCCTCATAACAATGAGTATCGTCACTGAAAACACATTTTATTTAATGTTAAAACAAAAAAACCTATCACTTAATATTTTAAATGATAGGTCTTTATACTAAAAATGTAGTTATTACTTTCTTTGCATAATTGCGAAAGCAACTAGTTTATTATCTGATTTTCGTATTAGTCTATAATGCTTTGATGTACTCATAATTTGCTCATAGGTAATAGGTAATCCATTTACATCTTTTTGTATATCTCTTGCATAGCCATCAACTTCATTGGCTGCATCTAACGTATTAAAATCAATAACCTTTTCAGCGGAAGAATCTAAGAAATCTTCTCCTTCATAGAGGTATAGTTCATAATCTTGATCAAAATGTTCTGTCAATTTAATCAATGCCTTTGTATGACCATTAACGCGCTCAAACAGATCTACTTTTACAAAAATATTAAAGTTTTCTTCTTCATTTTTTTCTAAAACAGTCACTGATACCAGACCAGAATTTGCAGCTGTACCAATATCTGCATTTGCAAAATAATTTGGTCCATTATAAGTAGGATCTGTACTTTCATTAATTCGAATATGATAATCATTTTCTATTAATTCTGTATAAGATAATTCTCTACCAGACTTTGATGTTCTTATGTCAGCATATTGAGTTTCTGAACTTTCCTCAGGCATAATACCTAAATTTACAATAATTGAATCTTGCTGTATATAATTATTACTGTTTAAATTTACTGCATAAGATTGAGGAGTTGTTGATGCACTAGAAAGGTTATATGAAGCCAATGTTTTGCCATTCAAACGTTCTTCAAGAGTTACATCTCCAGTAATATCCAAATCCTTTACATTTTCAAATTTATAATTATTATAACCTCCTGTTAATTCATTTCCGCCAACATCTCCTTTCCCAATTACATCTCGTTTTTTTAGAAGTACTGCACCAAAACCATTTACAATAGCTTCAGTAGTCAAATAATCATAACAATTTGTATAACTACTTTTACTAGCAAACTTCAAAATGGGTGCTAAATCAACCAATTTATTCTCAAAATTTCCAGTTGCTTTTGTTCCTTCATAAATGGCAGGTAAATAATCGTAAGCATCATCTGCTTCTAATAAATGAACGCCTATCAACATTGGTTTACCTTCAAATTCTCTGGGTAACATTCCCATTACACCAATCACCTCTTCATTATTATATAATGGATACATTTTCTCATCTCCCTGAGCAAAAGCATTTACACCCAAATCCGTAAATGTATTTATATCAAAGTGGTTATTATTTAGATTATTGAGAATTTTTAAATGCCCATCTATGTTAAGTAAATCCTCATAAGAAACTCTTGTTCCATTATCCGTTTGTGTTACCACAGTAATACTTTCAGTTTCCCCTGCTTGAATTGGATTTAGAGTAATCATAATTCTATTGACACCATTAAAGGAGCCCTCATAAATATTAACTGCAGAAGTAGTTGCTACTGGTTGGTCTAAATTAACTCTAAATCTTACTATTCCATCTGTATCTTCTTCTAGAGAAATTCTACCAGATTCTTTAAATAATTCAAAAGAATATAATTTATAAGATTTCACATTTGATGGTAAATTAGAAGGAGTACCATCTAATTCATCATTAGAACAAGAAAACAAACTGATTATAGATAAACAAAATAATAGTCTAATGAGAAACTTCATAGCAGTAGTATTTACATATAAAATAGTCTTCAATAATAATTTATTTAACGAACTTAATTAGTTTAATGTTTAACAAATTACATTCTTTAACATTGTACACTCGCTAAAACACATCTACTGCACTACCTGCTCCTTGTGGATTCCCCTTACTTTTTCCTTTATTTGAGTTTGAACCTAATCTATATCGAAAAGTGATACGCAAAATGCGAGAGTCCCAATCATATGTTTTATACTCAGAGAAAGTTGGCTGACTTCTACTCATTACATACTGCTGTGTATCTAGGGCATCGTCAAGTGATAAAACGAGACTTCCTTTTCCCTGCCAAATTGATTGAGAAATAGAGGTATTTACAAAATATCGTTTATAAACATCACCTTGTGGATTTTTTTGAGGAGATAGGTAAGTACCAGAAATCAAAAATTGAGCTCCTTTCCATAATTTCATATTCGAACTTACAGTAGTTGTCCAATTGTAACTTGTTTGATAAACATTAGGATCAATATTTCTACCATCAATCATTGCATAGAAAATATTTACATTCGTATTTACATTCCACCATTTAGTCACTTCAACATCTGCAATTAATTCAAGACCTGCACTAGATGATTTATTCATGTTCTCTACACTATTTACCATTACACCATCTTCTCCTTCATGTGTATACCACATTGCGGGGTCTTGATTTAACTTATAATAAACAGATCCTTTAAAATTAAATTTCTCTTTTTCTAAACTGTACCCTAATTCAAAAGCATCCATAAAAGAAGCGTCTAAATCTGGGTTTCCTTGTCTTATATAACTAGGATTAGAATAATCTACAAAGGGATTAATCATTCTCATACCTGGGCGTTGCACCTTTTTACTGTAAGAGAAAAATATATTATCAATGTCTGATAAATCTTGCTTTAAATTTATACTTGGGTAAATTTTAAAATAGTCGTTTTCGTAAATATCATTAGGACTTTCATTCAAATAAGATCTGATCATGGTTTGTTCAGCTCTAACTCCCAACTGATAAGTAAAGTTGTTTTTTTTGCCAGAAACCATAACATACCCAGCAGCAACATATTCATTATAATTAAATACGTTATTTCTACTATCTGTAGGAAGAAAACCACCTGAACTCTCATCCCAATTTTCTACATACAGTCCATCACTTTTACTTCTTACCGTTGTCTTAACTCCTGTTTCTAGTCTTAATCCATTATTTAAATTCCTAGAATAATCGGTTTGAAAAGAAAAGTTATTAAACGTTGCAGATTTATTATTTAGTTCGTAAAGTCCTAATGTTTTATCGATATCTACATTCCCTGCTGCATAAGCTGTGCTAAATGCTAATTCTTCTCCTTCTCTATCTGTTGTATGTATATAATCTACTCTAGCTTCACCTTTAAATTTAGCTCCATCCATAGAATTATGTTGAAATTCTGAATCAGGAATTCCATCATCAATAGTAGTCACCGTAGATAAATCTCCACCTCTTGTCCAATCTACTTTTACAAAATTTGTAGAAACACTCAAGTTATTATGTTCATTAAAAGCATACTCTCCTCCTAATTGAAAATTATGCTTCTGAAATTCATTGTATCCCTCAAATGTTTGGTTTGTATTTTTAAGTGGTTCATTTTCTCCAAAATTCTTAAGGTTAGCATCCATTGTTGCTCCTCTAGATTCTTGCTTAAAATTATATGATGTATTGAATGAAAATTTACCATCTTGCTGTTGAAAACCAATACCTGCATCGTAACGGTCCTGACCAGCAGAACCAATCATAACATTTGCAGAAGAATTCTTAATCGTATTTGATTTAACAGCAATGTTTATAATTCCAGATGTTCCTTCTGCATCATATCTAGCTGAAGGGTTAGATATAATATCAATATACTCTATATCTCCAACCAAGATCTGCTCTAAAATTGGTCCATATTCTCCAGATTGACTTGCCGGTCTATTGTTCAGGAATATTTGAACAGATTGATCATTTCTATAGCTTACTACACCCTCTGCAGATACATCTACAGCAGGAATAAGTTTTAACGCATCAAGTGCATTACCATCTACTATCTTAATATTATCTCCAATTATGTAACGATCATTACTAGTTGTCGATTGTTTTTTGCTATCAATTTCATCTTGAGCAAAAGCTGAAGTAGTGATTATAATTAAAATTGAAAAATATAGTAAATATCGCAGCATTATTTTAATTGTTTGATATAAAACTACGAGAGTATTCAATAAATAGATTACGCCATTTACCCCTATTAAGAATAAATCCATAAAATATTAATATACTTTATGGATTTTGAGCTGTTTTTAACAAGTTAACAATCAAACATAAATCAGAGTAAGAAAACCATTAAACAAGCAAACATCACATTGGCACAACAATCTAAAACACCAACTCCTACATTTTTATCTTCTACAAGTTCGTGTCTTAAAGCTGATTTTGGTATTATTACTTTATCAAATAAATAACTTGATAAAAATAATAAAACAATCATTATTCCTCCATCAACAAACATGGCTAAAAACGTTTGTTTCCAACCCATAAATTCCTGACCAATGGCTGTCATAACAATTAAACCAATTGCCAACATTTTACCCGTTACACTAAATGCTATTGCTAAATTCCCTGCTGTCAATTCCTCCTGTATATTATAGGTAGATGCATTAATATATCCTTTTGTATAGAGTACTAAAAAGGCTTGTCCTACTAAATAAAAGACTAAAGCATTTAAAGGCCCTCCTCCTTCGCCAGAAATTGCACTTGCTATCATTAAGCCAGAAGCTATATAAGATGCTGTTTGTACTAAACCTATAGCTACATTTCTGTTATCAACAATCTCTTTTACATTTACAATATGGTTAAAGATTAACTTATCGTTGATAACTCTTGAAATTAACATGGCAACAATTCCTCCGACAGAGTAACTCAAAACAGCAATTACATCATTTATTAAACCATTTGATGGACCAATCATTGCTCCTATATACACTATTGCAACACCTAAAAAATAGCCAGCCATAGATACTCCATATGCAACATTATCTTTTTCCGTAAGTTCTTTATTTACATCATCTTTCACTACCAAGCCTTTAAAAACTCTTGCAAAAACGAGTACTAAACTAAACAGGATTACATAAATTAAATTTACTCCCCATAGTTCTAAGTCAAAATGAATTAATTCTTTCATAGTTGTTTTAAGATTTAAGTGTATTTATTGCTGATATTCCAGAGTCAATTGCCTCGATTAAAAAAGGTAATCTACCGTTGTCTACTCCTGCAAAAACCAAATTTTTATATGGCCTTTTCTTGTTCTTATCTTGCTTTAAATAATTTACTGTTGGTATTGGCATTCCATGACCCAATGCGTGCATGAAAACCTTTTCAATACCTTCTTTCAAAATATCAGTATCTACTTTAAGAAAAGTAGCAATATTTTCAATGGTATAATTTACAAAATCATTTTGTTGATTTTCAATGGTTAAGAGTTTTTCTCTATCGGAATCTGGAAAACAATAATATGCTGTAAGTACTCTATAGTCTTCTGTTTTTTGTGTGGATGAATCTACAAACCCTAAAAACTTCCAATCGTTACTTAAGACTTCATTTTGCCATGCTCCAAGTGGAATAGAAGTATTCTTTTTTAAGAAAATATTAACCACTAACCATGGAGCTGTTTTTTGTTCTTTAAATGGTTGAAATAATGGTTTACAGATATACTTTAAAGCATGCTTTTGCCCTGCATAAATAATATTTTCAGTGTGGATTAACTTTAGCTGATGTTTTTCTACATCAATAATTTCCACATTAAAAGTCCCATCATTTAAATGTGTGATTCTACGTACTATATGCTTCAATTTACATTTATGTGCAGGTAATTTTTCTAATAGCTTATCAATAAAATATGCATTCCCTTGTGGAGGTGAAAAAGTACTCGCCCATTTATATTCGTTTGGTCTGACAGCATAATAAGAGATTCCAGCTAATGCAGAAACCTCTTTTGCATCAGCCCCGAAATCATCTTTTAAATGATAATCTACTCCAAGAAGAAACTCGTTTGATAAAGTTACATCTTGAGTTGATAACCAATCAGCAAAAGTAATCTTATCTAAATACATTACCTCATCTGAAATTAAAGAAGTGGGTAAAGTAATTTTATCAAAGAATTGTTCTATTAATGTATAAAATTTCTCCTCCGATTCTAAATCAAAAAACACATCATCATAGTAGTTTCCTTTATAAGAACACCACGATAAATCCTCTTTATTGATAAGATATTCTTTATCGACAAATTCATATATATCACCTTCCTTTTGAATTATGTCAAGCTCTAATAATAGATTTAACGCATCGATTCCAAATTTACTTGGGTAACTCATATCATAATGAGCACCTTGAGCAAACCTCGTGTTTTTGTAATTCTCTGCAGATGAACTTCCTCCAAATCGATCGGATAATTCAAATAATAAATAATCTTGTTCTTTTAATTTGTAAGCTGATGTTAAACCTGCAACTCCTCCACCTACAATTATATAATCAACATCTGGTTGTTTAACTTTGGGATATAAAATGCTTTCCATTACGGTATGACCTACTTTTTGATCTGAACGGAAAGTCACCTCAAAAGGCAATTTAGGAGAGCTTGAACTTTTACAACCATACAAATAAGAAAACATTGCCGTTGAAGACAGTTTGATAAAGTTTCTTCGTTTCATTGGTTTATCTTGGTGTAAATATTTTTTTAATCATAGGGTTTGTATTCCCTTTCCAAATTACTCCATCTAATAAGTAATGTGTTACCTGTGGTAAAGATAGAAATGCTATCAAAAGTCCTCTTAAATAAGCTGAATCAATATAAATTTGCCAATTTCCAAATACTTCCTGCTTCTCATAGTTTATAAAAATATCCCACAAAAATTCCTCTCCTAAACCTAAAAATAAACAGATTAAAAACATCCAAATAACACTAATAGCTATAATTTTTGACGATTGTTGATGCTTCTGAATGTTCTTTTTTTCTTCTACATAATAAAAAACCAAAGCCATATAGGGGATGCCGTGTGCAACAACATTAGTTAAAGTAAAAGAGAAATCTGAGTTAAAATAAACAATTCCTAACCACCATGTTCCAACAGTAGACAACCCCCAAAGTACTTTACCAAAAGGGAAGAGTTTTGTATTCTTATTTGCCAATAAAACATGATCGATAACCCACATTAATACTAAAGCAAAATAGATGTAATTACCAATAGTAACTATAACCTCTGGAACCAATGGATAAATCAAGAAATCTCCTTTAACAAACCAACTAAATGCTCTATCTCCTAAAATATGCCATACTAAAACGGGGTAAAGTGTAGCTATATAAATAAAAGTTTTATCAGAAATCCATCTTAATTCAGGAAACTTCATTTTTGATTTATAAAGCATTAGAAACCCAAACTGTTGGCGTATAAAGTGGAATAATGCAAAATAGGCTATTATTCGCCAAAATAGTTGTTCAGAATAAGTACTTAAAACATCTACAACAAGAAAAGCAACTAAGGGAAGAACCCAAAGTTGCTTTTTATATCTTTTTCTTTCCTCTTTATCAAGGTAAGTTCTAAAAATAGTACTCCAAACATGTGTTACATCAATACCCAAGACAAAAATCCCCCATATCCATATAGGAATAGTTCCTTGAAATTGAGCATCAAATAAGAAACAGATTAACCATGTTAACCCAATTGGTAAGAATAAAAAAGTTAGATCTAGTTTCTTATTAAAAAGCCACATTCTATATGTGTTTAAAAATGATAGTTTGAATTGAATACTTCAAAATTACATCATTTTCTTATCTAGTAAAAACCCATTCATCTCCGTTAGACAGTTCTGCATTAAAAGAATAACCTTCTGTATTAAAACCTTTGATATCTTCTGGGTGAGAAAGTTTATGATCTATAATATATCTAACCATCATACCCCTTGCTTTTTTAGCAAAAAAACTAATCACCTTATATTTATCATTTTTAAAATCTTTAAATACAGGAGTAATTATTCTTGCTTTTAATGCTTTCTTATCCACTGTTTTAAAATATTCATTAGAAGCTAAATTTATTAAAACTTCATTGTCTTCTAATTCAGCATTTAAAGATGCAGTAACGGTTTCTTTCCAAAAAGAATACAAATTCGCATTTCCTTCTATCCCCCATTTTGTACCCATCTCTAAACGATAAGGCTGCATTAAATCCATTGGTTTTAAAACACCATACAAACCTGATAAAATACGCAAATGTTCTTGTGTAAATTCCTGTTGGTCTGGTGTTAACGAGTAAGCATCTAAACCTATATAAACATCTCCTTTAAATGCATAAAGTGCTTGTCTAGCAGCATCCTTATTAAAGTCTTTTGCCCAAACGTCAAACCTTTCTTTATTTAAATCAGCCAATTTTGGAGAAATTGACATTAAATCACCAATCTGTGCTGCAGATAGTTTTTTAAGTGAGTTTACTAACTTTTCAGACTGGTCTAGAAAGCGAGGAGTACTTGAAAGTGTTGTAGAAAATGATGTTTCATAATCTAAACTCTTTGCAGGTGAAATAACAAATTTCATATATGTATTTTTTCTTTGTATCTAATTTTATGATGCAATTTAGAAGATACCTTCAATGAATACCAATTGATACTATTTATAGTTGTATAAATAATACTGATTAAGGCTTTACTACTTTCTTATCTGCTGCTTTCCACCCCTTAATTCCACCTTCAAGGTCTACTACATTTGTAAATCCTAATTCTTGTAACTGAGCTTTTGCTTTTGCACTTCTCCCTCCAGATTTACAAAAAACCATTACTGTTTGGTTTTTATCCAGTGTACTTACTTTAGGAACAAAGCTATCATCAAGTACATTTATATTATTAGCACCTTCTATAGTTCCAGAATTATATTCTGCAGGAGTTCTTACATCTATAATAATTGCTTCAGGCTGAGCTGCTCTTATTTCTTCAAATTCTGTTATGGTTACTTGAGGATCATTAGAAGAAGTAGGTGAACAACTCTGTAAAATGGCGAACAAAAGGGCTGTAAATAAGCCTAAAAATCGTGTATTTAAATTCATTAAAATTATAATTAACTGAAATTGAACAACATAATTACAATGGCACGATTTTAATTTTATTTTCACAACTAAATAAGTTATTTTTCGTGTACAATAGTTAATCAACCAATTGTAATGTACTTGTATTAATGGAAGAACAAGTTATAGAATTGTTCTGAAATTATTCAAATACTACGGTTGAAAAAATACATAAAGATTTTTACCTTTTGTATTGCCTTTAATTATCTTTTACTGTTTTATATAATTTATAATTCAGTAAGTCATTTTTTAATTACGAACTTCAAGGACCATGTTAAAACAGGCACAGAAGCTCAAGCAGACACAAACATTATCCCCGCAACAAATTCAATTTATTAAATTGTTGCAGGTGCCTACGATAGAGCTGGATAAACGTATTCAAGAAGAACTACAAGAAAACCCTATCTTAGAAGAAGGAAAAGAGTCTGATGAGAAAGAGAATGAATTTGGTAATGAAGATTCAAGCTCTGACGAAGTAGATACTGCGGAAGAATTTGATGATATCCCCGACATTGACCCTATTGACGAGGTAAATCTTTCTGACTATGTAGACAGAGATGATGTAGCTGGTTATAAAATGTATGGTGACGGTGATGTTGCTGACGATAAAGACCTACCTATACCTATGCATGAAACTTTAGGTGATGTATTGCTTATGCAATTAAGTTTCTTGAAGTTAAATGAAGTAGAACAAAATATTGGAGAGCAGTTAATTGGTAGTATTGAAAGTGATGGTTATATACGCCGTCCTTTAGAAGCTATTGTAAACGACCTTGCTTTCTTACAAAATATTGAAACGGACCTTGCTCATGTTGAAAAAATCCTTGGCCGTATTCAACAATTTGACCCTCCTGGAATTGGTGCTCGTTCTTTACAAGAATGTTTAGAAATCCAATTAAAGAAAAAAGACACAAATGATCCTATTGTAAAAATAGCGATAAAAATGATTGTGCTGTGTTTTGAAGAGTTTAAGAAGAAACACTACACTAAAATACAAAAACGTTTAGGAATTGACGATGAGCAAATGAAGGATGCTATCGACATGATTACTCATCTAAATCCTAAACCTGGTGGAGCCAACACTATGGTTGCGTCTGCCCAGTTCCTTACTCCAGACTTTATTGTTAGAGAAGTAAACGGTAGACTGAACATATCATTAAATGGTAAGAATGCACCAGATTTAAGAGTAAGTCGCCAATATGGTGACATGCTTGATGCATACGACAAGACACCAAAGAAAACAAAGAAAATGCGTGAGGAAGTTCGTTTTGTTAAGCAAAAGCTTGATGCAGCGAAATGGTTTATTGATGCTATTAAACAACGTCAGGACACTCTCTTACGTACTATGCAAGCAATCATTGATTATCAAATGCCTTTTTTCTTAAGTGGAGATGAAGGACAATTAAAGCCAATGATCTTGAAAGATATTGCTGAAATCATTCAGATGGATATTTCAACGGTATCAAGGGTAGCAAGTAGTAAAGTGGTAGAAACTGATTTTGGTATTTATCCTCTTAAATATTTCTTTTCTGAAAGTATTTCTACAGAAAGCGGAGAAGATGTAAGTAGCAAGCAAGTTAAATCTGTTCTGCGAAATATGATAGAAAAAGAAGATAAACGCAAACCACTTTCTGATGATAAATTAGAAAAGCTCCTTCGTGTTAAAGGTTATAATATTGCACGAAGAACTGTAGCGAAATATAGAGAACAAATGAACATTCCTGTTGCAAGAATGAGAAAAGAACTCTAATAGTATTATGGAAACTAAAAAAGTATTTAATATAATATCTGTTTTTTTACACCCCATTTTTATACCCTGCCTAATCGCGGGGTTATTTCTTTTTGGGGTAAATGAAGCTCCTTGGCTTGATACTCAAGCAAGGTGGTCTTTATTTAGCTTAATTGGAACAATTTCTACGTTAATGCCTATTAGTTTCCTACTGCTAATGCAACGTTTTGGCATTGTAGAATCTCCACACCTGCACACAAGAGACGAACGCTCTTTTGCATTATCTGTTATGGTGGTTGCTTTTGGTTTGATATGCTATATACTCTATGTTAAGATAAACGTTAGCACTGCAATGAATATCGCGTTTACAGCAGTTACCATTACTTTGATTATAGCCAATATTGCTAATTTTATAGATAAAATAAGCTTACACGCCATAGGAATGGCTGGTTTAACAGGTATTCTCCTCTATTTTATTACCGAAGAAACAAATGCTAATATTATTCTTTTTGATGCATTCGGTTTCAGTTTAGTACTTCTTGGATTATCAATGACTGCTAGATTATATCTAAAAGCACACACGCAATATCAAGTATATGTTGGAGCTATTTTAGGTTTTATAAGTGGGTATTTTGGAGCTATCTTAGGAGGAATGATGTTTATTGAAAACTTAATGTAAATTATTTATCACATCGTTTAGACCTTCTTGCTTTATTGGCTTGTTCATAAAACCTTTTACAAATGGGTACTTTAGCGCTTTTTGAACATCTTCTTCTAATATTGATGTTGTTAACATTACCACATTAACAGGAATAGCATGTTTATCTATTTCAAACAAGAGTTCCATACCATTCATAATAGGCATATTTATATCTAAAAAAATTAAATCAGGTGTAAATACTGACGAATCATTTAAGTAGCCTTCAATCTTCAAAAGGTATTCTAGTGCGTTTTCACCATTTTTACAAATGGCAAATTTATTAACAAGTCCTGTTTGTTTGATTATTATCTCTGAATATATATTAGAAGCCTCATCATCATCAACTAATAAAATATTATAATTCGTCATTATTTGGGTAATTTAATTATAAACTTAGTGCCTTTTCTAATCTCACTTTCTACTTCAATTGTAGCATTTAATTGCTCTGCAGCTTGCTGAGATAAATACAACCCTAATCCACTACCTTCAGTACTATCATTCGCTCTTTTAAACATATCAAAAATGCGTTCTCTATGTTTAGAAAGGTCAATCCCAATACCATTATCTTCTACACTAATTAAACAATGGTCTACAGCTGTATTTTGAATATTGATTTTAATGATCAACATTCTATTTCGGTCCTTATAACGTATAGCATTTGTTAAAAGATTATCTAATATTGTTTGAAGCTGCTTTCTTGAAGTTGATAAAAATATATCACCTGTTAACTCCAATTTTACTTCTCCTTCAATTTCATAAATAGCATCTCTGTATTTATCAACAACAGTAGAAATAAATAAGTTTAGATTTATAACCTCATTTTCTATTGCTTGCTCCCTTTGCTGAATAACCTGAACAAGGTCAGTAATCTTTTCATTTGCTTGCTCGATAGATTTTTGAATCCAATGTATTGCTTGTAATGACCTTTGGTCTTGAATTTTATCATCCATTTTTAACAAGCTCAAAAAACTTTCAATATTTGTAATTGGACTTTTTATATCGTGCGTTGTTATATATGCAAATTGCTTTAACTCTTCGTTGTATTTTTGGAGAGTTTTTTCCTTTTCAACCTGAGAAGTTATATCATTTAGCATTAACATTACACCTCCAACATCTCCAGAACTCATAATCCAAGGATTAAATATTACTTGAAAGTGAGATACTTGATTTTTTAAATCTATGGATACAGAGTCCAAGGTTACTTTTTTAGATGTTGTAACACATTCTTCTACTTTATCTTTAAAAGGAAGTTTATTAGTATACCTTTCGAAAAAATCTGCCCAGATTATATCCTCTTTTGTCTGTTCAAAATAATCAACCCAAGCATCACTACTTGCAATAATTCGGTTAGATAGATCTAACATAATCACAGGGCTTGGAATACTCTGTACAAAAGTTTTTAGATCTTGTATATCTGTTTTTTGTTCAAGTCTTTTTCTCTTTGATTTTTCAAGTAAATCGTCATCATTTATTAACCTCGATACACCAACAGTTCTAATTACATTTCCTTTAGTATTTTTGATTGGGTTTTTTATTGTGTGATAGTAACTGATTTCTCCATTATTATTACTCACTGCTTCTGAAGGAATATCTAAAGTTACTCCATTAGTAAATACATAGTGGTCATCTTTTACATACTGAACTGTATCATCAGGATCACTCGATTCTGAATCAACTATATTAATTAGCTCTTCGTTACTCATATTATAAAGGTCTCGAAAAGCTTTGTTTGCCCATAACAGTTTAGATTTATCTCCTTTTACTAAAATTAAGTCATTGATAGAATTTAATACTGATATGTACCATTCTTTCGTATAATCCATAGGTAATTAAATAGTCATTTTCTAATTTGATAAAGATCAATATAAGATAATAATTATTATTAACAGTTATTCAAGAAATATCTATTTTAACCTAATTTTCATAGAAAATAATCTAAAACAGATCATATTTTATTTTTCATAAAAAAAGGTATCAAAAAAGTTAAACTCTTTGATACCTTAATATTTATATTCTTTGTAGTGATTAACCTACAGAACCTTCTAATGATAAAGCGAGAAGTTTTTGAGCTTCTACAGCAAATTCCATTGGTAACTTGTTAAGAACTTCTTTACAGTAACCGTTTACAATTAATGCTACGGCTTGCTCTGTATCGATACCACGTTGGTTACAATAGAAAATCTGATCTTCACCAATTTTAGATGTTGTTGCTTCGTGCTCTACTTTTGCAGTATTGTTGTCAACTTCTATATAAGGGAATGTATGTGCTCCACACTTGTCGCCCATTAATAAAGAATCACATTGAGAGAAATTACGAGAATTTTCTGCTCTCTTGTTTACTTTAACTAACCCTCTATATGAGTTTTGAGATTTACCAGCAGAAACACCTTTAGAAACTATTCTTGATTTAGTGTTTTTACCAATATGGATCATTTTTGTACCTGTATCAGCTTGTTGCATTTGATTTGTAACAGCTACAGAATAAAATTCACCAACAGAGTTATCTCCTTTTAAGATACAAGATGGATATTTCCAAGTTACAGCAGATCCTGTTTCAACTTGAGTCCATGATAATTTCGAATTATCACCATCACAAATACCTCTCTTTGTTACAAAGTTGAATACTCCACCTTTACCATTCTCATCACCAGGATACCAGTTTTGAACAGTTGAATATTTAACTTCTGCTTCTTTATGTACAAAAATCTCAACTACAGCTGCGTGTAATTGATTTTCATCACGTTGAGGAGCAGTACAACCTTCTAAGTAAGATACATAAGAATCTTCGTCAGCTACGATAAGAGTTCTTTCGAACTGACCTGTACCTTCTGCATTAATACGGAAGTAAGTAGATAATTCCATTGGGCAACGAACACCTTTTGGAATATAACAGAAAGATCCGTCAGAGAATACTGCTGAGTTTAATGCAGAGAAAAAGTTATCTTTTACAGGAACAACTGATCCTAAGTATTGTCTCACTAATTCTGGGTGATCTTTTACTGCTTCTGAGAAAGAACAGAAAATAATACCTTTTTCAGCAAGAGTATCTTTAAAAGTAGTTGCTACAGAAACTGAATCAAATACAGCATCAACAGCAATGTTTGAATCTTTTACGCCTGTTAAACGCTTTTGCTCGTCTAAAGAAATACCTAATTTCTCAAAAGTAGCTAATAACTCAGGGTCTACTTCTTCTAAAGAATCTAATGAAATCTTTTGTTTAGGAGCAGAATAATATATTATATCTTGGTAATCTACTTGTTCAAAGACAACATTTGCCCACTCAGGACATTCCATTTTTTGCCATTCTTTGAAAGCCTCAAGACGCCAATCCAATAACCATTGTGGCTCTTCTTTCTTAGCTGAGATAAATCTTACAATTTCCTCGTTTAGACCTTTTGGAGCTTGATCTGCTTCAATATCAACAGTCCAACCGTGCTCATACTCTTTGGACGTAAAGTCCTCTAATATTTTATTATCCTGATCTGCACTCATTATATCAAAACGTTTACTACGTTATTTTAAAGTCTTCTTAAAATAGATTAAACTAGCTTTCTGTCTTTTATCTAAACAAAGTAAAATTAATAAAGGTTTTACTTCTTTCTTTTTAAAAGCACAAAGATACTTTAAACCTACTACACCTCTCTAAAAGAGTAAGTTAATACCCTTCATTTTATTTAGTATAGTTCTAAATAGCAAAATTAAACGATTATTTTTAGAAAGTATGATTTTGGACATAAAAAGTTCTAATTTTCTTTGAAAAAGATAATTATAGTTTGATAATTAAAAAAAATAGTTAATAACTGTACGTTTCACACTAGAATAATTATATTTACAAATGTTAAAGTTGCTTTTGTATACAATCGCCTCTTGTATACATTACTGCGGTATCGAAATTCATGACTGTATACCTTATTTAACAATTTTTTCAATTTAAATGAGGGTTGTCTCACGGGGGGATAACCCTATAAATTAAACAAAACTCAAAATCCGTTCATTTTATTACTTCTTTTAACTTGTTATTCTATTTATGTGGAAGTAATAGGATAACTAAGATTATAAGAAAGAAAAAAAGCCCAATCTCAATAAGAGAATTAGGCTTTTTCTTTGTGTATATAATACTAAAATTACTTTTTCAGTAATGCGTAGTGCTTATAAAACAATTCTATTGTTTCTATACCTTTTAAGAAGTTGGCAATACCAAATTTCTCATTAGGTGAATGTATAGCATCAGAATCTAACCCAAAGCCCATCATTACAGAATCTAAACCAAGCTCCTCTTTAAATAAAGCAACAATAGGAATAGACCCTCCACTTCTTACTGGAATTGGTTCTTTGCCAAAAGCTTCTGCATAAGCGGCATTAGCTGCTTCAAATTCTACAGAATTAGTTGGTATTACTACCGGCATTCCTCCATGATGAGTTGTTACTTTTACTCGTATACCATCTGGAACGATAGATTCAATATGCTTTGTAAATAACTCAGAAATTTCTTCCCATGTTTGATGTGGTACTAACCTCATAGAGATTTTAGCATATGCTTTAGATGGAATTACTGTTTTTGCTCCTTCGCCAGTATATCCACCCCATAAGCCGTTTACATCTAAAGTAGGACGAATACTTGTACGCTCATTTGTTGAGTATCCTTTCTCTCCAAATTCTTTTTCTAAATCAAGTGCGGCTTTATATGCTTCTAGATCAAATGGTGCTTTTGCCATTTTTGCTCTATCCGCATCGGAGATAATCTCTACTTTATCATAAAAACCAGGAATTGTAATGTGACCGTCTTTATCTTTTAAAGATGCAATTACTTCTGTTAATGCATTTAAAGGATTCTGAACTGCACCACCATACATACCTGAGTGTAAATCTCTATTTGGACCGGTCAATTCTACTTCCATATAAGATAATCCTCTCAAACCAACTGTAATAGATGGTGTATCTAAAGAGATCATCCCTGTATCAGAAATTAAAATCACATCAGCAGATAAATCTGCTTTTCTTTCTTTAATAAAGTCACCTAAATTTACTGAACCAATTTCTTCTTCACCTTCAATCATGAACTTCACATTACAAGTTAATGTGTTATTCTTCATCATTGACTCAAATGCTTTAATATGCATATACATCTGACCTTTATCATCAGAAGCACCTCTTGCATAGATATTTCCATTTTTAATAGTAGGTTCAAAAGGGGGGCTATCCCATAATTCTATAGGGTCTGCAGGTTGCACATCGTAATGGCCATAAACCATTACCGTAGGCAATTTTGGATCAATTATTTTTTCACCATATACAACAGGGTTACCCGCTGTTTGACAAATTTCTACCTTATCGGCCCCAATTTCGTTTAATTGATGAGCAATAAAAGCAGCAGCTTTTTTGATATCAGGCTGATATTCAACATCTGTACTAACAGATGGGATTTTTAATAAGTCAAATAACTCAGATAGGAATCTATCCTTGTTTTGGTCAATATATGGTGTCATATGTATGTAATTATTAATATTCTTGCTGTAAAGCTAACATATTTTTATGGCTTTACACTAAAGTAAATCACGCTTAAATTGTAGAAAACAAACTTCAATATACTTTTAACCTAAATTTAAATTCATTTGTTTAACTAAAAGTACTAAAGCCTAATCTTCAACTATAATATTTAATTTAAACGCTAGCGGATCAAGCTCTTTAACAAATGTATCTAATAGTAAATCGCCTTTAGATTTAGACCAAAAAGACAATAAATTCTCTACTCTTTCTTGAGGTACATTAGAAGGCAACAAACACTCTCTAATACAGACAACTCTTTCAATATCTTCTTTGATTTTCCTTTTCCCCTCTTTTCTCAACTTATCTGCTGTATGCTTTAACCTTTTTTCTCCTCTTAATTTTTCAGCAAGAACATGCTTTTCTAAATTTGGCGTAATAGCTTTTCCTTTTTCTAAAATAGATGCGTAAAGTGAATCAAATTGTTTAATTTCTGCTTCTAGGCTTGTTTCTAGTTCTTCTCTTTCGTCTAATAATTTATTTTCAATAGTTGCAACAGGTTGTAGTAATTCCTCTAAAGGCCATCCCATTTTTCTCCATTTTACACTATATTTAGCATCAAGTAGCAAAGAAAAACCTCTTGGTAAAACCATAGGATAAAAGACATTGTAAGCATCAAAAACACCTTTTAATTGTAGCCAATAAATAACCTCTGCTGGTCCGCCTAAATATGCTAGATTAGGTAAAAGGAACTCTTGTAAAACAGGTCTTAAAACTACATTTGGACTTAGTCTTTCAGGATTATTTTCCACAATATCCCTCATCTCACTATCTGTCCAACTATAATCACCATCAACAGTTTTAAAGCCTTTAGATGTTTTTTCTAACCTAAGCCTTACTTTATCTTCCATGTAAAACAAATTAATTGCTCTAGCATGTATTTGTGTTTTATATCCCGCAGATTCAATAATTGTATTTGCTTTTTCTACCTTTTCCACTGCAGTATTATCAAATAATTCTTTTATTAGAATTTCTTTAAATGATGACTTTAGTTCTACATGATCAGCATCAAAACAAACTAAGCCATATCTTGAGAATAAATGATTGACATAGCTTCTTGTTGCTTCTGTTAATGTCTTATTATCAGTATAAGCATCAACAAAAAACTGTGGCATATCTTTTATTTGATCTAGAATTTTATCAATTCCTTCCAATGATAATCTACCGACAGGGCCTGTTGCTTCAGGGTGTTCCCATGTGTATTTTTTACCACTTAATTTAAAAGAAGCAATCTCCTCAAAATCATGATCTTCAGTTGCCATCCAATACACCGGAATGAAATTACAATCAGGATATTTTTCTTTTAATTGTTGTGTTAAGTGTATTGTAGCAGCTATTTTATAAATAAAAAATAATGGCCCTGTAAAAATATTTAGTTGATGCCCTGTTACAACAGTGAATGTGTTTTCTTTTTCTAACAGTTCAATTTGTGCAATTGGAGCATCTTCTATTTCACTATATTGTTTCTTTAAGCTATCTACCAGTAAAGTTCTTTTCTGCTTAGGAAAAGATTTACGTAAGTCAATTATTTTGTCAAAAGATGATAAATTAGGTTCAAATTGATATAACGATTTTAATGCATCATTTCCATTAAGGTAGTCTAGGAACATTTTGCCGTATAAACCCGCTGTCTCAAAAGGTATTTTATATGTATTCATTCTGATATATTCGATGTATTGATTTACGAATTTAAGCGATGTTTTTTAAATAAAAAGAAAGATTTGATAAATATATTTGTTTCAACAACATTCATATAATCATTATGATGATTAATTAACATTATATCTATAATTGCTCTATCTTCTAGCCTAAATTTTCAAAAACAAAGTACGGTGGTTTAGCAATAATTGTTACCATTCCATCTTCCTTAACTTCCCAAGTATTTGCGTTTACATGATGTAAATTTTTTGTGCTATTTGCAACAAAAGACAACTTAACACCTTGTCTTAACCATTTTTCATATTTTTCTTGTTTAGCAATTACCCCTCTTTTGCTTTCAAAGAAAGTAACTACATTTTTTAGAAATTCTTGTTCTAAAAAGAAAACCTCCTGAGAATGTGTAAATTCTTTTAAAATTACATTTACAGCTTTATGCCCTGCCTCATGCAACCATTCAAATGCATCATTTAATTCCTCATTAATTAACGTTTTAAGCTTATAAGGTATTTGGTTTTGCATTAGTACTTTCGCTTTCTCGAAATAAGATTCACTTACGATTACCCAATCTACTTTTATATCCATAGATAGTAACTTTTCTAAGGTTTCTTCTACTGCAATAACTATAGGGCTCCATTCTAATAAAGATTGAATGAATTCTATATTGGATTCATCAATATGTAAAACTAAAACTGCAGGCTCTTGGTCGTCCCTAACAATATGATGTGAAGACATAGTAAATCAAAAATTACACAAATTAAAATCGAATATAACTTTAATTTTACATGAAAAAAAAGAGACTACAATGCATTGTAATCTCTTTAAATATGGTTTCTTTAAAAACATTATTCAGTAATATCTTCTAGAATTTTCTGAAGATCTTTCATAATAGCTTTTCCTTTATTTTTGTTGTACCAACGTTGTATTTTCATCGAAAACTGTTGCTTATCATCTCCTACTTCCTTTTTAATTTCAGGAATTAAGTCAGTAAGCTCATTTGGTCTTGGCCCCCAAGTTGCTAAAACCTCATTTGTTTTCTGATCTATTACAACAAGTTTAGGAATCGATCTCGATCCGTTTGTTAGAAATTCTTCCATTAGATCTACATTATTATCTCTTAAAATGAAGCGTAAATCTATTTTTGGTGACACTTGTGCAGCAGCAGCAATAATAGGAGTACTTTGTGCAGCATCGCCACACCAACCTTCTGTTATCACTAACCAATACACACTTTTATTCAATGCTCTTCCAGCAGTCCTCAAGTCATCTAGCAGACGGTTTGTTTTATCAATACGCTGCATTCTTGTTACATTCAACCTTGTATAATCTACCAATTGAGAATCTGTATAATTAACAATAGTAGGGTCTTCAGCTAACAATCCATCTAAGGCTTCTCTATATGTTTCATAGATAAAAGCATTATCGATATATTCTTGAGCTACTTTTTGGTTTTCTGCCATGAGTTATAAATAAATAATGAATAGGTTCTTTAAATTATGAAAGAACAAAATCTGTACTTTCTTAAAAGATTTTATAATGCCTTTTACTGAAATTCATGTTCGACATTATCTATCATTTAATCTACTACAAAGAATTTTAATATCAACATCATTAAACTCTTTTTTTTAACTAAATGATTGAATACTTGATATAGTACAATTTATAGTTTACACGAATTGTTTACTATACTGTTTTTTCTTCTGGAGTTGGCAACATAAACTGTGTAAATATCAATGAAATTATACAAAGAAGGGCCCCTCCATAAAAGGGTAAGGTCCAATCTCTAAGCCAAATCCACCCACCTAAAATTGGTAAAAATACAGCTACTACATGATTTATAGTAAATCCAACCGCCATAGAAGGTGCAATATCTTTTGGGTCAGCATGTTTTTGAAAATATGTTTTTATCCCTATTGAGAAGCTAAAGAAGATATGATCGATCACATACAATATTGCAACTACCCATCTGTTTTCTATTGTAGCATAAGCAATAAAAACAATTGCTAAGCTAATGTATTCAAAACTTAACATTTTACGTTCTCCAAAGCGGTTTAACATACGTGCAATGATTGGATTAAAATACATTGAGATGATATTATTTACAACAAATAATACCGTAATTTCTTGAATTGTAAAATTGTATTTCTCTACTAATAATAAGACAGCAAAAACTACAAAAACTTGTCTTCTTGCACCACTCAATAAATTTAAAACATAGAATAACCAGTACTTACTTTTAAAGATCATTTTTTTATGCTGTACTACTGCATCTTTAGGTATCGGGTGCTGAATTACTGCCCAAATACCTGCAATCACAACAACTACACCTATTAAGAGATAAATTGTTGTATAATCTGTTATAAAAGTAAGGCCATATATTACTCCTCCAATAGCTATGTTTGTAAAAGCCATTGTACTTTTTAATCTTGCTAAGATATGTGGACTATCTACCTTAGAAAAACTTTGAAGAGTTAAAGATTGATTTGCCGTTTCGAAATAATGAAAACCTATTGACATTATTAATGTTGTAAACATTAAGCCCCAAAATGTTGGAAATAGACCTGTTATAGCAACACCTATACCCATTACAATTATAGATATTGAGGCAAACTTATCTTCTTTGATAAACATCAAGAAAAATAAAGCCGTTACTACTAAAAAACCTGGAACCTCTCTAAAAGACTGAATTGCCCCTATATCTAGTCCATTTAAACCTATTTCATCTACAGCAAAATTATTAAATAATGTTCTCCACCCCTGAAAACCAAGTGCAGTTGCTATAGATAAGACTAGTAAAAATATATACATTGGGTTTTTCTTTAACCCTTTTATTGTCTGTTTATCCAATTGATTAATTTTTAGTTTATAATCACTAAAGGTAGCCAAGAATAAAAAAAAGATTACCCAATCTGAGTAATCTTTTTACAATTCAATCATTTCATAGTTTTAAATCTTAAAATCTAGTAATCATTTTGGTTAATGATTTTCGATTTTCTAGTCCAACTTTTTTTCTTATCCTGTAGCGAGACGTTTCTAATGTTCTTAAGCTAACATTCATTAAAGTTGCTATTTCTTGGTTTCCTAAATCCATTTTTAAATAAGCACACAACCTAAGTTCTCTTTTACTTAAATCTGGATAGGTTTCTTTTAATTTCTCAATAAAATTATTGTGTGATTTATTAAACTGATGTTCGAATTTATCCCAATAATCATGATCATCACTTTCTTTATTAAGGTCTTTAATAATTCCTCTAATCTTTCGTTGTTCATTACTTCCAACACCTTGAGACACCTCTTCAAGCTTCTGTTTAACTTGCTGTAAACTTTGGTTTTTATGAAGATGGTTCATCGTAATTGATGCTAATTCATCTTTTGTAGAGTCTAGCTCTTTAACTAGATTCTCGTTTCTTATTTTCATCTTCTCTCTTTCAGACTTTATTGCTTCTAAAGCATATCGTCTTTTTAGTAATGAAATTCTTACTTTTTGGAGAAAATAAAGTGCAATAATAAACACAGTAAATAAGAGCAACCTAAACCAAACTGTTTCCCAAAATGGAGATGAAACTACTATCGTTACAGAAGCTCCTTCATTATTCCAAACCCCATGATTATTAGATGCCTTTACATGAAATTTATACTTTCCGGGATCTAAATTAGTATACGTAGCTGATCTACGTTTATCTTCATAAACCCAGTCTGTATCAAAACCTTCTAACATGTAAGCATATTTATTCCTATCAGTTTCGGTGTAATTGATTGCACTAAAATTAAAATTAATTACAGATTGGTCATAGTCTAATTCTATTGCATCGCTTGCCCAAACTTCTTTACGCAGTACAGAGGTAGAATCAGTCGGTAATTGTAACTTATTAAAAATCTCTAGTCCTGTTATATAAATTGCAGGAGGTTGAATATTTTTCTTTAAATCATTTGGATTAAAAACTGTGATTCCCTTTATACCCCCTACTTCAATTTCACCTTTCTGATTCTTATAAATAGTATTGTGATTATAAGAGTTACCATCTGTATGAAAACTCATTACACTATTCGTCTCTACATCAAATTTTGATATGTATTTTTTAGATGTTATCACTAAATCACCTTGATTATCCTTAATTAAATTTAGTATAGGTAACTCCGGTATATCGTTCTCTAAATTAAACACAAAAAACTCTTTACTTTCTGGTTGATATTTTACTAACCCTGCTCCAGTAGCTATCCAAATATGTTTATAATTATCTTCGCAAACTGATTTTACATAATTGAAATTATGGTCTTGTGTTATTAAATCTGAGAATAAATCTGTTTGCCATTTATCTGCACTTCTATCATACATTAAAATTCCGCCATCTGTACTAGCCCAAATATTACTATTTCTATCTTCATACAAATGGTAAACATAAAATTGACCTCGGTTCTTAATATCTATTGAAACAGCTTTACATGTTTTTGTATCAGGATCATATATTGCAATACCTCCACCTAACAGACCAAGCCATGTAACACCTTTACTGTCTGTCAACATAGACCAAATATTATTATTTGGTATTAGACTATTATTTTCTGTTTTTCTGATATTGTAGTACTTATCATTTTCAAAATCATAGATTCTTAAACCTTTAAGATAGGTGCCTACTAAAAGATTACCTGTCCTATCTTGACTGATACACTTTACAACATCATTATCAAAATTGGGTACTACTTTTCCTTTTCTTGAATAGTGAACATATTCTTTTTCACTATTTTCTCTAAGGTGTAGTCCTCCCCAATCAGATCCAACCCATGTTCTCTTTTTATTGTCTTCAAAAATTGCAAGAACAGGTTTATTTGGAATACTATTAGCTTTATATGGATTACTACTAATTTGTCTAAATGCATTTTTATTGGCATCGTATTTATCCACACCATTAAGGTATGTTCCTACCCAAATATTATCTTGTTTATCTTTGTATAATGTCCAAATAACATCTGAAGAAATAGATGTTTGATTTAATAAAGAGTTGGTGTAATTTCTAAATTGTTTTGTTTCAACATTAAATACATCCAATCCTGCACCATCTGTACCAATCCAAATCTCATTCCCTACTTGAATAAAATCTTTTATACTATTTGAACTTGGACCTTTACTATTACCGCTTTTTAAATAAGTATTAAACTTTCCAGTAAGTAGATTATACTCAGAAATACCTCCATTATCACTTCCTATAAAAAGTAAGGTATCATTATAAATCAATAGCTTTTTATGTTCATTATCTTCAAAGTTTGCTAATGCCTCATTTGTATATTCAACTTCAGAAAATGTAGCATTATTCTTATTGTAGACACATAACTTCCTATTTGTTGTAGCGAGCCAAACTCTATTCCATTTGTCTTCAACAATATCAGAAATTACCTTTCCATTTACAGTATTCTTATTTCCTTCTTCAGGGTAATATTTCCGAACATTACTCCTATCTTCAGAAACAATTGAGAGACCATAATTTGATCCTATCCAAATATCATTCTGACTATCTTGAAAAATTTTGGTCACAGAAGAACTTGATACCATAAACTCATCACCTTCTCCACCAAAAAAGTGTTCGAATGTGTCAGTTTCAGGATGAAAGATACTCAAGCCATTATTTAGGAGCCCCATCCATATATCACCTTTTTTATCTTGTAATAACGAGGCTATCCGATTGTCATTTGGACCTCTATTGGTCCCTTTTTCATAATAATACGTTTTCATTTCATAGCCATCATATCGAGATATCCCTTTAAATGAGGCAAACCACATAAACCCTTTGTCGTCTTGAAGAATAGAGGTAACTGTTGCATAAGTTAGGCCGTCCTCTTCTGTTAAATGATCAAATTGTAGTTCTTGTGAAAATGAAAAAATAGATAATTGTAATAAGCACAGTAGTACATAAAATATTTTCATGCGATAGTTAAAAGTAGCTGGTTATAATAAATAAAAAAATAGTAGATTTTTATGAATATATAAGTATTCTAAGATATTACCAAACTAAACACACAAAAAAAGGGTGATTCTGTAGTAGAATCACCCTCATTGAATAGAATATTATTATTAATTACTCTTTAATAAAGCGAACTGATTTAGATAAATCATTACCTTTTAAGTGTAATAAATAAACTCCTTTTTGAAGAGATTGAACATTTAATTTAAATCCATTTGATCCTTCAATTGAATAAACTCCATGTTGTTTTCCATCAATACTATATAAAGTCAATGATGAGAATTTCTCAGATAAACCAGAAAGGTTAATCATATTAGAAGCTGGATTTGGATAAGTCAATACATTAATTTCTTCTTCTAAAGATAAAGTTGAAGAACTTAATACTCTACCGTTTGATGATGAAGAAATTTCTATGTAATTAATATTGTAACCACCTGAAGGCATTCCAATACCAAAGTTTTGGCTACCTGCATTCAAATATGCTGAATGAGATACTGTTTGCCAGTTTTGCCATCCACCTGTATTAGGTACATCTACACTACCAAATACAGTTTGACCTTCATTACCTTCTAACTGAACTTTTCCTCCACCTACTGCTGAAGCAACTCGGTAAGAAATTGTGTAATTACCAGCCGTTGGAATATTAACATTATGGAATGCTAACCAATCACCTGCATCTAAATAACCTACGTTTTGTCCACCTTCAGAACAATCCTCCACTTGAACACCAGACATGAAAGTATAGTTTTCAGCTTCTAAACGAATTGTTGTCGGATCTACAGGGTCACAGTCAGTACAAGGATCACAATCTGTACATGGATCAATTGTTCCATATGACTTGATTATTTCTTTTGTCAAGTTACCAGATGCTGTTAAGCTAGACCAACCTCCATTAGCTGATGCTCCTGGATTTAATGCTGATGCTCCTTCTGCTTTGTCATTTATAGACCAGTTACAGTGACTAATTCCGTTTGCTTTCATAAAGTCAACCCATGCCCAAGTTTCATTAGAATCAACAGCTCCATCACCACTTGCTTCAACAGTACCCCATTCTGTTGCAAAAAGAGCAACACCTTGTGATAATGCATAAGCAGCTTTATCTCTTAAATATTGCTTATGAGTTGCAGCATAAAAGTGAATTGTATAAGCAACATTATTATCATTAATTCTATCATTTGCAGCTTGATCCACATCTTGAGACCAAGTTGGTGTACCTACAATGATTAGGTTATCTGGGTCTACTGCTCTAATAGCACTAATTACTTGTTCAGCGTAAGGCTTAATAGTACCACTCCAAGAAACACCTAGAGGTTCATTATATATTTCATAAATAACATTATCATTATTTCCATACTTCTGAGCCATTTCTGTAAAAAACTGAACAGCATCTCCTGTATAATTTTCTGCATGATGTGAATGCCAATCAATAATGACATACATATCTGCAGCAATTGCAGCGTCCACTACTGTTTCTACTTTAGCTTTGTTTCCTGCTCTATCGTCTAAATATCCTCCTGGATCTTCAACACCCATTGCAGCACGAACAATCGTTGAGTTCCAATCTGATTTTAACCAGTTTACAACATCTGCATTGTAATATTTTTCGCCACCCCAGCCATTATTTGACCAGAAGAAACTGTTACCTGCAAAACTAACTGATTGCCCATTTCTATTATTTATACGGTTACCGTTTACCTGTAAACGACCATTCGAAGATACTGCGTAATCACCTGTTACTACATCACCATTTGTTACAGTTACTGTTGCTGACGCTGACACACCATTTGAAGAAACTGTTACTGTTGCTGTACCTTCATTATTAGCAGTAAACACACCATTAGGAGCATTCGATGACCAAGAAGGAGAAATTGCTAAATCGTTACCACAGTTGTCTATACCAGTAGCAGAGAATTGTACTGTTTCTCCTACACTAACAGATGATGAAGCAGGTGTTAGTGTAATTGTTTGAAGACCAGTAGAAGTACATCCAACATCTTGAGAACTAAATTTTACCCAGTTGATGTTAAAACCGCCTGTAATTGCATATAAACCGAATGCTTGCTCACCTGCACTATTAAAAGTTAAAGTAGCATTTACTGTTTGCCAATTTTGCCACCCTCCAGTAGAAGGAACATTTACGGTAACTAAGATATCATTACCTTCATTTTGATCTAAGCGGAATTGATTATTCCCTCCTTCACTAGCAATTCTAAATTCTACATCATAAGTACCTGCAGAAGGAACATTAACTGTATATTCTAACCAGTCACCATCATCGATATAACCAATATTTTCTCCACCTCCATTATCAGAAGTAGCTTCTGTTTGGACTCCTTGAGCTCTACAAAATGATTCTGCTTGAACTGTTCCTGGTAAAGCTACTGTTTGACAATTTCCAGTAATGATTTCATCATCTCCACCAGAATCGCCATTTCCATTTCCTGTATATGATTGCATTATTTCTTTAGCAAAAGAACCAGATGCTGTTAAGCTACCCCATCCTCCATTACTAGAAGCACCAGGAAACAGAGCAGAAGCTCCTTCAGCTTTATCGTTTATAGACCAGTTACAATGGCTAATACCATTTTGTTTCATCCAACTTACCCAAGCATTTGTTTCGCCATAGTTAACACCACCGTCACCATTTGCGTTTACACTACCCCATTCTGTTACAAAAAGAGCAAGACCTCTGCTTAATGCATAGTTTGCTTTATCTCTTAAACTTTGACCATGAGAACCTGCATAGAAATGTAAAGTATATGCAATATTTGCTTGATTGATTGGATCGTTCGCTGCTTGATCTACATCTTGAGACCATGTAGGAGTACCTACAATAACAATATTATCTGGATCATGTTTACGAATTGCAGAAATCATTGATTCAGCATAAGGCTTAATACCTTGGCTCCAAGATACCTGTAATGGTTCATTGAATACTTCATACATTACGTTTGGTAAATGACCATACTTTTGAGCCATTTCTTCGAAAAAGCTGTAAGCTGCAGCCCAATCATGCTCATTTGCATGATGCGAGTGCCAGTCAATAATAACATACATATCATTAGCAATTGCTGCATTAACAACCGCTTCAACACGTGCTTTATTTCCGCTTGGATCATCAAAATAGCCACCGCCATCTTCTACACCCATAGCTGCACGAATAATACCTGCATTCCAGTCACTTTTTACCCAACTGACAACACCTGCATTATAATATTTTTCACCACCCCAGCCATTATTTGACCAGAATAAACTTGGACCTGCAAAACTTACAGATTGCCCACTGCTATTTACTACTTTATTACCACTTACTTGTAGTAATCCATTACTTGATACTTGTGCATTAGTTTTTAAGGATGTGCCCACTAAAGAGAGCATAAAAATACATCCCAATAAAAAAGATAGTTTTAATAGTTTCATTTCATTTCTTGATTTAAAATTTCATACTGTTACATGGTTTGGGTACCATGTATATTTAAAAAGCTGGTTAAAAGATTGTAAGAGGACATTCTTAAATGAAAGAATTGCTAGTAGAATGTCTCTGTAATTAATTTTAGTTCTGGTTTAAATATTAGATTGAAAAGTTATAATGTCTTGGGAGAATGGAGTTTACTTAAAAACTCATCTCCCAAGTTTATTTTATTCTTTAACGATTTTCTTATATTTTACTTCTTGATTATAAAAATACTTTATGAAGTAAATTCCTTTTGGATATTTAGATAAATCAATTGATGTTTGATTTGCTGACAAGCTAAAAGAGGCTATATTATTGCCTATTGCATTTAATACTTGGAGATCAAAAATAGTATTCATTTTATCACCTTTTGAAATATTAAATTTACCCGAAGATGGATTTGGATATACTAATAGGTTAGTAATTTCATCTTCTAGTGCTAAAGGTGGTTGCACTTCTTCAGTTACTTCTAAAGTTAACTTATCAATATTAAAAGCTGGTTTAGCATTAATTGTTAGACGTAAAATTTGCTCTCCTGCTTCTAATTTTAAATTAGATGTTATTGATGTCTGCTCAGTCCAACTATTTGTTGATAGAATTGAAAACTCAGCCTCTTCTCTACTATTTAAATCACTTTTAATAGTCATTTCTCCACCACCTTCCATTGCAGCAATGAAAGCCGTTATTTTATAGGTAGCTGCTTCTTTAACATCAACTGAGTATTCTAACCATTCTCCTTTCTCTACATAACCAACTTGATATCCGCCAGTAATTTCTTCTATATCAACACCATCAGTTCTGTAAGCACCTCCTTGATTTAATTCTTCAGAATCAGAAAAAGTAAACCCTTCTCCACCTATATCATAGTTTTCTGCTTCCAAAGTACCTGGAATAGCAATTGGAACCCCTGCATAAAAATCTCTTACAGTATTTAAAACATTTATTTTTTGTGGATAAGAAATAATTAATTTTTCGCCCACTATTTGAGAGATTCTATATTGATATTTATTTCCTTGAACAGTAGTTTCATCTAAATATGATGTAACTGTTGAATTAACAGAATCAAGAACTACAAACTCCTCATTTATTTTTCTTTCAATCTTTAACATTGAAGTTGCATCATTTCTATTTTCCCATTCAACCAAAACTGTAGAATCATTCTGAATGCTTAATTCTAAATTAGTAGCAGTCTCAGTCGTGTTATAGATCAAAATATCTTTTGTTTCATGCCATTTTTTTGCTTTTCGTTGATATATCTCATACCAACCACCATCATCCCAAGCCATGAATGAGATACCTCTTGATAAAGATTCTTCTACAAAATGAGCATAATGTCTCATTCTTGAATTAAAATCTGTTTTATGAACAGCTCCGAATTCACTTATAATAACGGGTATTCTATTCTGAGTACTCCAATCTTTTGCCTTTTTGAATTCATTTGATATATATTCTTTATCACTTTTTGTACCCCAAGTTTGTGATTTCTCTGCTGATGAGAAATCCCAAGGGTCATAAGTATGAAAATATCCAATAAGGTGATTATCTCCAGTAGGAACTGGCATAGTTAGTAAGTCTTTAATCGCAGACCATCCATTTCCTGAAATTATGACATTTCTTGTAGGGTTTTTCTCACGAATAATAGCTAAAGCTCTTTTATTTGCATCTGCAGCTTCTGCTATCGTCATACCTTGTGGTTCGTTTAATGGTTCAAACAATAAACTATCTGATTTTGTATGAAAACGCTCAGATATTTGAGTCCATATTGCTTCAAATCGAGCAATATTCTCTTTATTATAATCTTCCTTTAACCAGTCATCATGATGAACATTAATAATAATTACAAGATTTCTCTCTAAACCCCAGTCTACAACTTCTTCAACACGATTCATAAAATCGGCATCTACTTCATAAGGTTCTGTTTTTGAAACTCGGTTATCCCAAGTAATTGGAATTCTTACAGATTGAAAACCTGCTTCTTTGTAAGCATCAAAATAATATTCTTCTGCTTTTGGAGCCCAATCTCCTTCTGCTTTAGGTGCATCTAAAGTGTTTCCTAAATTAATCCCTCTACCAATTGCTTCTACAGCTTCGTAGGGTGTTAATTGAGCCATTACCCCATGACTCAATAGAAAACTTAAAAATAAAATAGTAATAGATTTGTACATAAATAAAGTTGTTTTAGAAGCCGCCCAAGAGCTGAAAGTTTTTAGCTAAGTTTAAATAACCTTCAGTTCCAATAATGATTTTTTTCAGCTCTGGACAGCTTTGTCTAATTAAATAGTTAGTCTGGTTTTAGCTTTAGTTAGTTTACTACCAATCAATCGCATGTTATATTTTATCCTCTTCAGTACTAAAAAACTCAGTATCCAAAGCATCATTTTTCTTTATTAAATCTGATGAAAAAAACACTAATTTATTTCTATCAAAACATAAAGTAGTTTTATCTATAATAAGTGTATTACTATTAGAGTTTTCCACTTGGGCATAACCTTTTATTTGAGAACAAATTCCTAGAACGACGAATAGTAGCATTTTATTAATCATTGTCTATTAAATTTTAGTAGTGAACAAATAGTAGTTAAAGTTTACTTGCTGCTTAGATATAAATTGCAATCTTTCTAAAGTTAGTTTTATTTTTTTAGAGAGAGTACAAGCGAAATTTCAATTAGTTAATTTTAAGTGTATTAGTATAATTAAATAGTAATCTAAAAGTTAGACAATCATTAAATTCTCATTTGTTGTTGTCATGTCACAACGTTATTGAGAATGCTAAAAAATACAAAGATTTAGAAGTAACTTTTTTACACTTACAACACGACATTATTACAACATTAATATTTTAAACATTGATTAACAATGAGTTAACAATACGTATTAGCGTTTTTTTATTAATGATAAATTTTGATTGTTCGTTATACTTCTATAAAAAAATAAAAGGGATAGTATCACGCATAGTGTACTATCCCTCTTATTTTTTATAAAGATTTTTTATTCACTTAAAATCTTGTTATCATTTTGGTTAATGACTTCCGATTTTCTAAACCAATCTTTTTTCTAATCCTATATCTTGATGTTTCTAAGGTTCTCACACTTACATTCATTAGTGTTGCGATCTCTTGATTATCCAAATCCATTCTTAAATAAGCACATATTCTGAGTTCTCTTTTACTTAAATCTGGATATTCTATTTTAAATCTATCTAAGAAGTTATCATGTGATTTATTAAACTGATGTTCAAACTTATCCCAATAATCATGATCTTCACTTTCCTTATTAATATCTTTTACAATCCTTTTGATTTTACGCTTATCATTATTTGCTAAACCAACAGAAACTTCTTCTAGCTTTTGTTTTATCTGTTGCAAACTTTGATTTTTATGTAAATGGCTAATTGTAATATTAGCTAACTCACTTTTAGTAGTATCTAATTCCTTTTCAAGGTTTTGATTTTGTATTTCTACTTTTTCTCTTTCAGCTTGAATACTATTTAATGCATATTTTCTCTTTACATTTTGCATTCTTACTTTCTGTGCAAAATAGAATATCACTAAAAGCAACGCAATTAATAATGCCCTAAACCAAGTAGTTTGCCAATATGGTGCATCAATAAATAGTGTAACGGTTGCTCCTTCATTATTCCAAACTCCATGGTTATTAGATGCTTTTACTTTAAAAGTATATCTTCCCGGATCAAGATTAGTATATGTAGCAATCCTACGGTCTCCCACATAATTCCACTGTTCATCAAATCCTTCTAATTTATAAGCATATTTATTTCGCTCCGTTTCTGTATAATTTATAGCACAATATTTAAAATTGATAACTGACTGATCATAATCTAAATTTATCTCACGTACTGTAGAAATTGACTCTTTTATTACTGAACTAGAATCTGAAGGTATTTGAGGTTTATTAAAAATATCAAAGTCAGTAATATAAACGGGTGGTTTAGTATCATTCTCCTTTAGCTTTTGAGGATTAAAAACTGTTATCCCATCTGTTCCTCCAACAATAATTTCACCATTATCTTTTTTGATCAATGCATTATAATTAAAAGAATTATTAGGTACGTAAAAGCTTACAATTTTTTCAGATGCTAAAGAAAATTGAGATACATACTTTTTTGATATCACTAGTAAGTTCCCAAAATTATCTGCAGTAATAGCCTGCAATGGTAATTCTGGTATACCATCTGATTGATTATATATTTTGAACTCATTTCTTTCAGGCAAATATTTAATTAAACCTGCTGCTGTAGCTATCCATATATGTCTAAGATTATCTTGATAGACTCCTTTTACGTAGTTAAAATTGTGATCTTTCTCAATTAAATCATTTAGTAGATTTGGTGACCAAGAATCTGTTCTTCTATTATAAATCATAATACCTCCATCAGTACTAAACCAAAGGTTATTTTGAGCATCTTCAAAAATATGATAGATGTGTTCCTGACTTCCAATATTATACCCTATTTTTAATTTTTTTATTGATTTAGTTACAGGATCATATTTAGCAATTCCACCTCCTAAAGTACCAATCCAAGTAATTCCTTCAGAATCTGTAAAAATGGCCCACACATGGTTACTAGGTAAATCCGTTGTAGTAACTCCCCTTTTTATTTCTGTTCTCTTTTTAGTTTTGCGGTCATAAACTTGTAAACCTTCACTATAAGTACCAATTAATAAATTTCCGAAACGATCCTCAGCAATACTTTTTACTACATAAGCACTTGGTAAATCTACTTCTTTACCATCGATAGAAAAATGTTTAAATAGTTTTTCATCTTTTTCTTGTAATTGAAGTCCTCCCCAATCTGTTCCTACCCATGTTCTATTTTGTGAGTCATTATATAATGATAAAACTGGTTTATTGGGTAGGGTTTCTTCATTACAAGGAGAATTTGTAATGTCCCTAAAGAAATTTTTACGAGGATCATATTTATCAACGCCTTCTAAATAAATACCAAACCAGACATTATCTTGCCTATCTTGATACAACGACCAAACAACACCTGAAGATAAAGAAGTTGGGTCCAAACGTGTGTTTGTATAATTTTCAAACGTTTTTGACTTTACATTGAATATATCTAAGCCTGCACCATCGGTAGCAATCCAAAGTTCATTGTTAACTTGTTGTAATGCTTTAATATTATTACTAGAAGGTCCTTTACCCTTTTCACCATGTAGATATGTATTATAATTCCCAGTAAGTAAATTGTATTCTGCAAGACCACCATTATTACTACTAATATATAAAAGAGTATCGTTATAGATTTCAAGGTTTTTCTTATCATTATCATCCTTACTACCTAAAGGGAGGTTAGTGTATTCAACCTCAGAAAATTTCTTCGAATTTTTATCAAAAACACATAATTTTCTGTTATCAGTTGCTAACCATATTCTGTTCCATTTATCTTCAATTACATCATAAACAGACTCTCCATTAATTTGAGAAAACCCTGTTGTAGAATAATAATATTTTTCCCTTCTTTTACGATTCGGTGAAATAACTGAAATACCGTTACTTGTTACCACCCAAACATTATTATCAGAATCTTCATATATTTTATTGACTGATTCACTCGGAACCATTAATTCATTTTCATCTCCTCCTTTAAAATGCTGAAAAGTTTCAGTTTTAGGATCAAAAATACTTAATCCATTATTTAAATAGCCTATCCAAATAAACCCATTATGATCTTGAATCAAAGAAGAAATCATGTCATCATTTAAACCTGTATTTTCCCCTCTACTATAGGCATAAGTTTTCATTTCATACCCATCATATCTGTTTAGTCCTTTGTAAGTACCAAACCACATGAATCCCATATTATCTTCTAAAATAGAGGTTACAGTAGCATGAGATAATCCATCCTCCTCTCTCAAATGTTGGAATTGCATCTCCTTTTTTTGTCCATATGTTCCAATAGACATTAATAGGAGTGTTAGTAATATTAAAAGTTGCTTGATCATAAGAAGTTTTTCTAAAATTTCTTGGTGTTAGAAAAATAAAATTAACGAGAAAATGTCTTCATTCAAATTATTATTCTCCGTTGCTTTTCTGAAAAGATAATTAAATTCTTCTTTTTATTTATCTAATCATTAACATTTGAATAATCAAGAAGAATAATCCGTTCATAGTATATTTATTTTAAGCGCATGGTTTTCCTAAGTATGTATAAAGTACCCGTAGATTTGAATTTAAAAATGAAAAAATCCCGTACTTTATTTCATCATTACATCATCTAACATTCTAAAAAAATACACAAAAACACCTCAAAACCAACGAACTAAATATATAAGTTGAAATTGAGGTGTTTTTGCATATTAACAAATATGTATTAATTCACTCTTGAAGTAATAGATACTTTAATTTTCTTAGAAATATTATCAGATGCATTACCTACATAAATATAATATTCTCCTTCCTCTAATTCCCAATCCGATTTATTTTCGTTATAATATTTCAGAGAGCTAATAGGGATAGATAAATTTAACTTTTCTGAGCTTGATGCTTTTAAAGTCACTTTTTGATATGCTTTTAATTCCTTAGTTGCTCTTTCTACAGCAGATTTATGTTTTCCAACATAAACTTGCACTACTTCTGCCCCCTCAACATCCCCAATATTATCCAAGCTACATGTAACCTCAATAGTATCGTTTATATCATAAGATTTTTTATCAGATGCAATGTTTTCTAATTTAAATTTAGTGTAACTTAATCCATGACCAAATGCATATGCAGGTGTTATTTTCTTTGTATCATGCCAACGGTACCCAACTAAAATTCCTTCCTTATACTCTTCGTTCACATTATCACCTGGGTAAGACATTTCGCCATAATGATGAGCAGCATTATCCTCTAGTTTCTTTGGGAAAGTGAAAGGGAGTTTTCCTGAAGGAGTAACATCTCCAGAAATAACATCAGCCATTGCATGACCAGTTTCTGTACCTAAATACCACCCTTGCATTACAGTTTTCACTTTATCAGACCAAGGTGTAGCAACAGCATTACCGCCAATCAATACTACACCAATATTAGGATTTGTAGCTGCTAGAGTTTCTATTAATTCTGGCTGACCAAAAGGAAGATCATACGTTAACCTATCTCCATCTTCACAATCTTGATGGTGACTTTTATTTAATCCTCCGAAAAATAATACTACATCTGCTCCTTTTACTGCTTTTATTGCTTCATTTTTTAATGAATCAGCATCTAAAGTTGATGGGATTACTTGGCCATATTGGGAAGGACCTGAAGCGTATCCCATAGTGTATACTATTTCAGCATTTTTGAAACGTTCTTTAATACCCTGTAATGGTGATACTTCATATTCAACTTTCAATTCTGAAGAACCTCCACCAATTGTCATCATTCTTGTAGCATTTTCACCAATTACAGCGATCTTCATTTTTTTATCACTGATAGGAAAGAAATCATCATCATTTTGTAAAAGAACTATTCCTTCTTGAGCTACTCTTCTTGCTACATCATGATGTGCAGTAGTGTTAATACTTCCTAATGGTTTGTTTTCAGCCATGTTTGTTCTGTACATCAATCTCAAAATACGACGTACTTTATCATCTAAAACATCTTCTGAAACTTCACCCGAATTCAAAATTTCTTTAAAAGGACCTGCTAAGTAATAGTTTTCGTAATGATTTTTCTCTGAATAAGTAAGTCCATTTGTACCTGTACCCATTTCAATATCTAAACCATATAAAGCAGACTGTTTTGTATTATGTGCTGCTCCCCAATCTGTTAAATAAACTCCATCAAAACCCCAATCACCCTTCAAAATATCGTTAACTAAATACTCATTATGAGAACAATATTGACCTCTTATTTGATTGTAAGCTGACATCATAGACCAAACACCACCATCTACTGCAGATTTAAATGCTGGTAAATATATTTCATGTAAAGCCCTATCACTTAATTCTACATTTATATGTCCTCTCCATTTTTCTTGGTTATTAGCTACAAAATGTTTTACGCAAGCTGCAACACCATTAGATTGTACTCCATGTATATAAGGTACCACCATTTGAGAAGCTAAATAAGGATCTTCTCCCATATATTCGAAATTACGACCATTTAAAGGAGTTCTATAGATGTTTACACCAGGTCCTAATAATATATCTTTTTTACGATATCTCGCTTCTTCTCCAACTGCAACACCGTACTCTTTAGATAAACCTTCATTAAAAGTTGCCGCTAAACAAGTTAATGCCGGAAATGCAGTTATTGAGTCGTTAGTCCACCCAGCATATCCCCAATTGTCCCAATTAATTTCTGCTCTTACTCCATGAGGTCCATCAGACATCCAAATTTCAGGAATACCTAATCTAGGAACACCCGCAGATGTAAATTTAGATTGAGCATGACACATTGCAACTTTTTCTTCTAATGTAAGTTGAGCAATTATTTCATCAATTTTTTGTTCCGTATTCGTTGTCTGAGCTACACTCTGAGACAAGTAACCAAACATAAGTAGCATACTAAAAATAGCTGCTTTAAACATTCTCTTCTTCATCATCATTTTGTTTTAATAATTCGTCTGTTTTTACTGAGAGTTGTTAGTGACACTGTAACTCTTATTATCCACACCCACACCTTTAAAAGTTATTGATTTCCAATTAGCTGGCAATGTTGATTTTAGTTGTATAATACCTGTGTCCGAGATTTCAAGACCACCAAATCCAAACATAACAGCTTGCATCATTCCACCTGCTCCAGTAACAAAAAATGCTAAGTTGTTGTCTGGTTGTTCTGTAAATACATTAAAAGGTGGTTTCTGATTATTTACATATCCTTGTTGAAAAAGCTCGTAGGCTCTTTCTGTTTCTCCAATTCTTGAGGCTACTACTGATAAAATAGAATGAGACATTGCTGGCGCATGGTAATCTATTTTTGGTTCGTAATACTCAAGGTTTCTCTTTATTTGCTTTTTATCTGTATAGTACTGTAAGGGGAATGAAAGTAAATTCACATCTGCTTGTTTAATTACTCTTCCATCATAACCATCGTACTCCATTGTTATCCCATTTTCTACAATTACAGGAATATTGTTTGCAACCTTTTCCCATTCAGGGTTTGGTGTTTTCCCTATTATTACCGCAGCTTTAATTGCTGACCTCAAAACCTTAATTGCAGATGCATTCGTAAATGCATTATCATTCACATTCTCAGCATATTCATCTGCACACACCACATTATTAATATGACAAACACCATTTTTATCTTTCTCTACTCTACTTACCCAAAAGTCAGCTACATTTTGTAACAACTCGTATCCAGATTCTTTTAACCATTCTTTATCTTGGGTAACTTGATAATATTTCCAAAAAGCTAATCCAATACAAGATGTTATGTGTTGTTCAAAAGGACCCGATAACGCCCATGTTGGTGTATCTTCTTCTCCAGTTAATGCAGATTCCCAAGGAAACATTGCCCCCTCATATCCATTTGCTAATGCATTCTTTTTAGCTTGATCTAAACGATCTAATCTATAGTCAAGTATGTTTTTAGCTAATTCAGGTTGAAAAACTAAGAATGTTGGAAACATCCATAATTCAGTATCCCAAAATACATGACCATTATAACCATTACCAGATAACCCCACTGGTGATATACTTAATCTTGTTCCTTTCCTAACAGAAGAATAAAGATTAAATAATTGAAGTCTCACATCTAACTGAGCTTTTTGATCTCCATCTATAATCACATCACCTTCCCAAAGGTTGGCCCAAGCATCTTTATGCCTTTTGATAAGTCTTTCATATCCTTCTAAATGAGCATATATTGCTTTTCTTTCAGCTTCGTTAATTGCGTCTACAGATAAAGCCGTATTACAGATAGAACCAACAACTATAAACTCATATGTTTCTCCTTTTTTTAATTCTTTCTTAAAAAAAGCTCGATTATGTCTTTCATTAACCTCTTCATTTTTTATTACAGGATATTCCTCATTTTTGTCAAAAACAAATGAAGTTGTTGTAGCTATTTCATATTTACCTGTTGGAGAAGTTGCTGATGTAGATAATAATGAAATTTCATTTTCTTTACCAACTTGATTGTATCTATGTTTTCCAGGGTTATTAATTTCAGGAACAATTAAATCATTTCTAAAAATTAAAGATGCATTCTTTAATGCTTTTACTTTTATTCTTACTAACCCTGTATATGCAAGGTGTCTTAATGCAATAATTTCTTGTTCAACTTCTATAGATTTATCAAAGTTAAATGCTGTTGTAAACGTCGCTTCTCTCATGTTTAGCGTTTGTTTCCAATTTGTTATTTCTTTGTCAGATGACACCCATTTTGTTTGCCCCTTCCCTTCAATACCAATATCCATATTGGCAAAGTTGATACCTTGTACAATATTAGAAACTCCACCTCGACCATAAATGTCCCAAACACCATTAAGTATAACTTCATTAATTTTTAAAGGTTGGTCAGAGGGTACTATTCCAATCATACCATTAGCCATAGATAAAGAATGATAGTTCTCTCTAGAATTTGCTTCTATGATCCAGCCTTCTGATTGAGCAAATACATTTGTGCTATTTACTATATTTAATAGTATTAAAAGTAATTTAAGATGTTTCATTTCATTGCTATTAAAGTGCTTTTTACAATGTTAAAAGCACTATAAATAATCTGTTAATTTGTTTATGTCTAATTGTTTAATATTATCACAACAATAATGATATTTACACAAAACCAAATCAAAAACGAATCAGTATTATTACACATATAATACGACAATAATACTACACAAACATTGTAATTTATTGACAAACAGGTATATAGTAACAATCTATCATACTGTGTCATAAAACAAAAAATACAATCCTAATACACATATAACAAACAATAATGAATTACAATTACATTAATTTCAAAACCCTTATCACTTAAAAAAATAACATAATCATTTAATAGAACTAACAAGTCTTAAAAAAGAAAACTCAGAGGATAGTTCAAGAACATATATTTGCGATTTTTAAATAAAAAAAACTGAAAGTACCAATGGCACTTCCAGTAAAACTTTTATTTAAATCTACTTTGAAGTATCTCATTATTGTGAGATCTTTTTCTTCTTGAAGTAAATAAAGTTGAGAACCATATTATTAATAATAATATTTAAGTTGTTCGTTCAAAGTCCTCAAGCTTAACTATCGCAAAATAGTTTTTTGATATTCAGGGAGTAATTAAAACTCCCTGAAATAAATATCTGTTTTAGTATCCAGGGTTTTGATCTGCTTCAGTAATTCCAGGGTTACCATTAATTTCATCTAATGGAATTGGAAATAACTCGTGCTTACCAGAAACGAAACCAAGATCTCCAAGTTCTTGCTCTGCTAAACCCCATCTTACTAAATCCCAATAACGAGTACCTTCAAAAGCAAGCTCAACACGTCTTTCGTTAACAATTGCATCAAATAAAGCTGCACCAGATACTGTAGCATCATAATCCGCTAAACCACCCGCTCTTTGTCTTAATTTGTTAAGCATATTTCTAGCATCAGTTTCTCTACCTTCTCTATAATAAGCTTCTGCTGCTAATAATAGAACATCAGAATAACGTAATAATCTCCAGTTTACTGTGTAGTTTAATTCAGGAGTTGCACCACCTTCACCTGTAGTTTCAGATTCAAAAGTTGTATACTTAGCTCTCACTAAACCTTCTGTATCCCAACCATCATTAAATTTTTGACCGTACAGTTTTTTTAAACCTTCAGCATCTAAAACAGTTGCATTTCTACGTCCATCAGTTGCTTCAAAAGCATCAAATAAAGATTGTGTAGGAGGTAAAAATCCCCAACCGGCAATTAGTTTTGCATCTTCTTCAGGAACAACATCTTCGATTACATCTAAAGATCTTGGTCCAGATAATTGAACATGTCTGTTATCATGAGCATCTCTATTCCAAGTTGTATTTCCCCAGTTATCACCGTTAGAAATGAATGACGCCTCAAACAATGATTCTTTGCCAAATTCAGTACTTTGTAAAGATAAAGTTGAAAAGTTTGGCTCTAAGCCTACCTCTGAACCTTCTGTTTGAATAACACTTTCTAAAGGACCAATAGCATTTGTATAATCTCCTTTATATACTCTTACTTTACCTAATAAACCTTGAGCAGCTTGCTTATTTGCTCTAAAAGCATCAGCAGTACCTTCAAATGAAGATTTATTCGGTAATACACTAATTGCTTCGCTTAAATCTTTCTCAATTTGAGCATAAACATCAGCTTTTGGACTTCTAGGCATACCATCTGTTAAACCAGTTGGAGGTACTAACCATAAAGGTACATCACCAAATACAGTAACTAATTCAAAATAGTAGTAAGCTCTTAAAAATTTAGCTTCACCTACCATTCTCTTCATCAAATCACTCTGTGCATCTGTAACATTAGTAATAATTTGATTTGTTCTGTAAATACCAAAGTAATTTGTTTGATAAACTGATCTTACAGCTAAATTCTCAGCATGCCATCTAAAATCATCAATCTCTTGTAATTGAGGTTGATCACCTGCTGATGAACCACCACAATTTAAACCATCAGAAGGTAAATTTTTGATAACGAATGGACTATTCCAACCATTCATTTGATCTGATGATAAAAGATCGTAAGCTGCTACCAAACCTAATTGCAGTTGCTCTTCTGTTTGATAATATGTAGATGCTTCTGATTTACCATATGGCTCTACTTCTAAAAACTCTGATGAACAAGATGAAAGCATTGCTGTTGCCGCTAGCACAGTCAATAATTTCTTAAATTTATATATTTTCATTTTAGTATTTCTTTGTTAATTGTATGATTTAGAAAGTAACTGCAAGACCAAATAACAGTTTTCTAGAAACAGGGTATGTACCAAAATCAACTCCCTGTGCATTATTTTCTTTACTACCAATCTCTGGGTCAACACCATCGTAATTTGTAAAAGTAAAGAAGTCATTAAGAGATACATACACTCTTGCTCTGCTTAATAATGCTTTAGATGCAATTTTACTAGGAAGCGTATATCCTAATTGAATTTGTCTAATTTTCAAGTAGCTAGCATCTTGTACTAATAAATCACTCTTAAAGTATCTAGCATCTAAATAATCCGCTCTTGGATAAGAAGCGTTATCACCGTTACTTCTCCAACGGTCTTGTGTAATACTAGACAATCTATTTACTGCTTTATTATCAGCTCTCATGAAAGCAATATAATTTTGGTGACCTGTTGCACCTTGCAAGAAGATGTTTAAGTCGAAACCTTTATATGCTGCTGAGATATTTGCTCCGTAAATAAATGTTGGGTGTGGAGATCCAATATTTGTTACATCTTGATCATTAATTTCACCATCTCCGTTAATATCTTTTACGATCGGATCACCTGGTGCAATATCACCACCGTTTGTAATTTTATTTTCTTCTTTCCATTGTGCGATATGTGCTTCATCTCTGAAGATACCTTCGTTTTGGAATCCTCTATAATACCAAACAGGGAAACCTTCTTCAAAGTAAGTTAAAGTACCTGCAACAGGTAAAGACGCACCATTAATTCTTGTAAGTTCTTCTGGCACTGACACTACTTCATTCTTATTAAATGAACCATTTAAGCTTACATCATAAGTAAATTCGTTTTCACTATTTCTATATCCTAAAATTAGTTCAAGACCTTCGTTAGAAACTGTACCTGCATTAGTGTAAGGAGCATAGTTACCTTGAGAAAGTGCAGGAGAAGCTGTTGTTAAAAGATCTTTTGTTAATTTCTTATAGTAATCAGCTGTAAAATAAATTTTACTATCTAAAGCTCTTAAGTCGATACCAATGTTTGTTTGCTCAGAAGTTTCCCACTTTAAATTTGGATTAGCTAATACTTCTGGCTCAGCACCTGTCATAAGAATATCATCAGAACCAGGATAAGAAATACCTGTTGTTCTAATTAATGATCTGTATTGATCTGGTTGTAAGTTTGATAAGCTACCGTTTTGACCCCAGCTACCTCTAACTTTTAAGTAATCAATTGCACTGATATTCCAGAAGCTCTCGTTAGAAACATTCCAACCTACAGACACTGAAGGGAATGTACCCCACTTATTCTCTGATCCAAATAAAGAAGAACCATCTCTACGGAATGTTGCTTCAATTATATATCTATTATCATAATCATAAGATACACGTGCAAAATACGATGCTAGAGTCTTCATTTCGTTTCCTCCACCAACACGGTCATTATCTCTAGAAGTTACATAGTTAGGATATCTGAATTGATTATTTTCAACAACCATATTACCAGCCTTAGTATCTAGGTTTCTGTAGTTATTTTCTTGAGCAGATACACCTATTAAACCTGTAATTGTACTTTTACCAATCTTAGTATTATATGTAGCAAAGTTTTCCCACATCCAAGTACTCCATGATTGCTCATTTGCTGTTACTGTAGGTGCATTCTCATGTTTTTGAGAGTTCGCCCAGAAACTAGGGTTCCAGCTATTATAACTTCCTTGAGCAATATCGAAACCAATTCTAGAACTAATTTTAAGTCCTTTTACAGGCTTAAGATTAATCATACCAGTAGTTAATATCTTATTTTCAGTATAAACTCCTCTAGCATTTTCTAATTTAGTAAGAGGGTTATATATCTCCCCTTTTAAGAAGTCATTATTAGTAACTCCATAATAATTACCATCTTGATCACGTGTTAAAAGCTTTCCTTCATTTAATTTTTCTTGCATGTAAGGAGTTAATTCATTTGGAGCATATCTAGCTTTTGCAGTTGGATCCATTAATAAAGCTGCATTTACAAGACCATTATATGCATCATCTTCTGTTATAGTTGCTCTTTTAGAATTTGTAATTGCAATGTTAGCAGATACATCTATCCAATCTTTAATATCTCTTGTTAAATTTAAGCGACCATTAATTCTTTCATAACTTGCTTTATCACCACCGATTACACCATCTTGAGAAGTATAACCTGCGCTTAATAAATAAGAACCTTTATCTGATCCTCCTGAGAATGATAAGTTATGACTCATCATTGGTGCTTCTTGAGCTGCTGCGTCTAAAAAGTTTGTTCCTTGACCTTGGTTATTTGGATTTGGCACATAGAAACCTTCAATATCATTTAATTCTTTTTGATGTGCTTCTTGCATGAACTGTGCATACTCCTGAGCATTCATCATTTGAGGATTGTTACCTAATGTTTGGATGCCATACTGGAAAGAGTAGTCAATACTTGATTTAGCACCTTTCTTACCACCTTTAGTAGTAATGATTACAACACCATTTGCTCCTTCAGAACCATAAATAGCAGAAGATGCCGCATCTTTTAATACTTCCATAGATGCAATATCTGATGGAGATAAGAAACTAATGTTACCCGTTTTCATACCATCAACAATATATAAAGGATCACTATTACCGTTAGATCCTGCACCACGAATACGAATTTTTATTCCGTTACCTGGAGAACCTGATTGAGGTGTTACTGTAACACCTGCAGCTTTACCTTGTAATGCTTGTTCTGCAGAAATTGCTGAACTTACAATATCATCAGCATCTACACTAGCAATTGCACCAGTTACTAATGATTTCTTTTGAACTCCATAACCAACTACAACTACTTCTTCTAGTTGTTCAGCATCTACTTCTAATGATACATCAAATGTTGTACGTGTACCAATTGCCATTTCTTTATCTAGATAACCAATAAAGCTAAACACTAATGTTTGAGCAGATTCTTCAACATTTAAAGAAAATTTACCATCAAAATTAGTTACTGTACCAGTAGTTGTTCCTTTGATTTGTACGTTTACACCAGGAAGAGGAGCTGAATCCTCTCCTAAGATAGTTCCTGTTAGAACTTTATCTTGTGCTAATAATTGTGTACTAGTTAGCGACATAAAAGCAAATAGGAATACCCCTAAAATACTTTTAAAGTTTAGTAGCTTGAGCATGTTTTTAGTAGAAAAAATTTAATAATAGTAATAATAATATCCATTTCGGATTACTTCACTTTTAAAAAAAATGTGTTAAAAGTGCCTAGAATAACTTATTCAGAATACATAGAATAGATTGAGAATTTTTAGTAGAAGTGAATAAATTAAATAGCCTGAAAATTGTAAATAGTTATTAGTTAACTCATGTAGATAAATTTAAAGTTCCATTTCAATTATTAGTTCGACGTCGTATACAACATTAGGAAGAATGTAAAAAAACATGAAAATTATTAAGATACTTTTTTACACTTTAAATACAACATTAATACTACATCTATTTTTAAACAACTAATAAACAGGACTTTAAAAGCTAATTTTCACTATTTTATTTTACAACAACTTTTATTAACAATAAACAAAAAGGCCAATTGATTAGTTATAATCAATCGGCCTTTAACTTAATAGAAGTAATAAATGACGTAATCTTTTTCTACCATATGATTAAATTTCATCATAAAGCCACTTCAAAATTTTATTCCCGGTAGCTGAAATATTCACTTCTCTTGTTTTTGTTAATTGTAACAATTGTGCTTCTGTCTTTTCAGCAGTAGATAATGCTATCCAAACTGTACCAACTGGTTTCTCTTTTGTTCCACCTCCAGGTCCTGCAATCCCTGTAGTTGCAATTCCAAAATCTGCATTATATTTCACTCTAACATTGTTAGCCATTTGCAAAGCTGTTTCTTCACTTACAGCACCATGTTCTAATAGCGTTTCTCCTTTAACATCAAGTTGTGTCATTTTTATTTCATTACTATAAGACACTATACCTCCATTATAAAAGGCAGAACACCCAGAAAGAGTTGTAATCCTTTTTGCAACCGCTCCGCCAGTACAAGATTCAGCAGTTGCTAAAGTCAACTCCTTTTCAATCATCTTATTCATAATCATTTGCTCGATTTCCACATCCTCTTCTGCAAATAAATTATCTCCTAATAAAGGGCGTAATTTTTCTATTTGCTCATCAATTGCATTATCTAAAATCTCTTTGTTATCTCCAACAGCTGTTAATCTTAACCTAACTTGTCCAAATCTTGGTAAATAAGCTAAACCAATAAATTCAGGTAACGCATTTTCCCACTCTTCAATTTGATCTGCTAATAAAGATTCAGGAATACCCATCGTTCTAAGCATTTTATGAACTATGAAAGGAGTATCATATTTTTTCTGAAGTTTCTCTAAAATTGAATCAGACATTAAACGTTTCATTTCATAAGGTACGCCTGGCATAGATACAAATGTTTTGTTTCCCTGTTCAAACCACATACCTGGAGCTGTACCAACAGGATTCATTATAACTTCACCATTTTCTGGAACTTCTGCTTGAAGCCTATTTAAATCAGTTAAAGCTCTATTCCTAGTTTTAAATAATTCTGCAATGTTATCAAAAACTTCTTGCCTAAACGTCATCCCTACATTAAAATACTCTGCAATAGTCTTTTTTGTGATGTCATCTTTTGTTGGTCCTAGTCCTCCTGTAATTAATATTATATCGGCTCGCTTTTGTGCTTCATCTAAAATAGTTAAGATTTCTTCTTTAGTATCGCCAATAGATGTTTTACGAATTACCTTAAAACCTAGCTTATTTAATTCCTGCCCTATCCATTGAGAATTAGTGTCTGTAATCTGTCCATAGAGAATCTCATCTCCAATTGTTACAATTTCTACGTAAGTATGCTTTTTCATATATGTTTTGTTTTTAAATTCTTATCTCCGAAATTATAGATTCATAATGCATTTAAAAATGAGTAGACCAAATAAATTTCGATTAATAGGTATAATGTCTGGTACAAGCCTAGATGGCATCGATTTATGTTATGCTGAATTTTGGAAAGACAATAATAGACAATGGAAATATTACATGCCATACACCGAAAGTGTTGATTACACTGATGAATGGCGAAGTAAATTAGACCAAGCTGAAAACCTTTCTGCATTCGAATATATACAATTAGATCGTGCATTAGGTAAGAAACTAGGGCAACATGCAAAAAGTTTTATAGACAAATATCAACTTAAAGTTGATTATGTTTGTAGTCATGGACATACTATTTTTCATCAAACAGAATTAGGTATTACTTCTCAGATTGGAGGAGGTCCAGAAATTGCAGCAGAAAGTAAGCATAATGTTATAAATGACTTTAGAATTTCTGATGTTGCTTTAGGGGGTCAAGGTGCTCCATTGGTTCCTATTGGTGATAGGCTTTTATTTCATGATTATCATTACCGTTTAAATTTAGGGGGTATTGCTAACATTTCTTATGATGTAAATAGTGAAACTATTGCGTTTGATGTCGCTCCTGCAAATATGCCGCTCAATTATTATATGCGTACTTTGGGCAAAGAATTTGATAAAGATGGTAAACTTAGTAGTACCGGTAAAGTGAATCAAGAAGTATATAAAAAGCTAAATGATTTACCTTTTTACGAAACTTTCCAGACAAAATCTTTAGGTAAAGAATGGGTATTCGAACATTATATCCCTCTTTTAAATCAGATAGAAAAAATTGAAGATAGATTAGCTACTAGTATTGAACATACAGCCTATCAAACTGCTAGAATTATAGACAATGCAGCCAAGAAATCAAAATTTAATTTTGGTAAGTCAAGATTACTGATTACAGGTGGTGGAGCTTTCAATACTTTTCTTATTGATAGAATAAAAGCACATTGTACCTCTACAGAAATTGTTATCCCATCAGATAAAATCATCAATTATAAAGAAGCACTATTATTTGCTTTTTTAGGGTGTTTACGTATAAAAAAAGAGAACAACAGCTTAAAAAGTGTCACTGGAGCCTCTATAGATAATTGCGGGGGAGTAATTCACCATATCTTCACAAAGTCTCCTGAAATAGTTAACCCCACAGAAGACATTACAGACGAAATGCCCTCTTTTAATAAAATAATTGGTTGTGGAGGATAAAAATACAAGAAGAATATTCGATATTAAATGAGAATCAACATAAAAACTATGCGCATACAATACAATGCTCCTGTTACACTGACCTATACTTTTATCAGTGCTGCATTTATTATACTAAAAGAATTTCTTTTTATAGACTTAACTTCTATTTTTTCTGTTGGGGGATATGGCTCAATGGCAATTACAAATCCTGTAACATATATACGCCTTTTTACTCATGTAATTGGCCACGGAAGTTGGGAACACTTTATGGGTAATTTCACTTATATTCTCCTATTAGGACCTATTTTAGAAGAGAAATATGGAAGTAAGCAATTATTAAATATGATTCTTGTAACAGCATTTATTACAGGTATTATTAATGCAATATTCTTATCAAGTGGACTTCTTGGTGCTAGTGGTGTGGTATTTATGTTTATACTTCTGAGTTCAATTGTAAATGTACAAAAAGGTGGAATACCACTTACTTTTGTATTAATAGTTATACTGTTTTTAGGACAAGAACTACTTTCCGCTTTTGACAAAGACAATATTTCACAATTAGCCCATGTTATTGGTGGTATTTGTGGGGCAATTTTTGGTTTTAGTATTGATAAACATAATTCTAAGAAGATTGAAAGTTAGAACAGTTCTTTTTATTAGCAACTGATTAATCTCTCTCCTCTATATTTCCTTGGTTAGCAATATCTTTGTTCGTGTATCTATACGATTCTTTGTCATCTATATACTGCATGACATCGTAAAGGTGCACGAACAATTGTTTTCCACCTAAGGTATCTACTATACTAGTTTTAAAAAGTAAATCTCTAACAGGCCCAACAACGGTTACCATATATACTTCTATTCCTTTTTTATTTGCTTTTCCAATAAACAACTTCAACTCTGTAAGGGCAGTAACATCTATATAATTAATACTTTCAGATTTTATAATAATTGATGTTATGTTGTTACGTTCATCAACAAGTTCTTTTATTGTATCAATAACAAATTTTATGTTACTAAAATAAAGAGGTGCATCAATCCTTAAAATTAAGACTCCATCTTTTTCCTTCGCCGATTCAAAACGTAAAATATTTCTGTGAATATGAGTCCCTTCAATCTTTCCTAAAACAGCCATATGAGGGTAAAGAGAATGATACATAAACACAGCAACAGATGCTGATAAACCAGCTGTAAGTCCTATTATTACGCCAAATTCTATTGTAGTTAAGAAAGTGATTATAACAACTACAAATTCTCTTTTCTTTAAAAAATAGATATTTTTGAAGTAATTAAAACTAAATAAACTCGGAGTAGCTGCAATAATAATTCCTCCTAAAACAGCTTTAGGCAAATAATAAAATACATGGGTCATAAATAATAAAACTAGGGCAATCATAACAGTAGATACCAAATTCGATGCTCTTGTATTTGCTCCAGATTCACTATTTATTGCTGTTCTAGAAAAACTTGAACTTGCTTGATACCCTCCAAATAAAGCACCCACTGCATTGGCTATACCTAGAGCTATAAATTCTTGATTCGGATTAGTTTTACTACCAGGTTCATCGACAGATTTAGAAATACTATTTGATACTGTAAAACCAATAATGGCAACAACTAAAGCCACAGGAATTATCTCTAATAAATTTACTGAAGAAAAATCAAGTAATTGAAAAGACGGTAATCCTTTAGGGATTGTACCAATAACACTGATTCCAAATTCTTCTAAATTAAAAACTATACTTAAAGTTATACCTATCACTACAACAATTGGCGTTGATATTTTAGATAGATCAAATCGTTTTAAAAGTAAAATCATTAAAATTGTAGAAGTACCAAGCCCAAAAGTAAGTAGATCAAACTGATCCCAATTATTTATCATATTGATGATATTCTTATGAAAATAATTGGAGCTTTCGTGGTCTATTCCTAATACGTGTTTAAACTGACTAAACCCAATTAATAATGCAGCCGCAGTTGTAAATCCTTTTAATAATGGTTCTGAAAAGAAGTTAGCTATAAAGCCTAATTTTATATTACCTGCAATAAATTGAAAAATTCCAGCTAAGAAAACAATTATAAGTACATGTTCAACATAGGCAGTCTCTGTAAGTGCAATACCAATTCCTGCCATACCAGAGGCTAATAACATAGAATCTAATGCAGCAGGACCAATAACTAATTTGTTTGATGAGCCAAAGAAGAAATAAAGTAATGGTGCCATTAAAGAGGCATATAAACCATATTCTACAGGAACACCCGCAATAACTGCATAAGCCATACCTTGAGGTATAAGTAATACCCCAGTCGCAAAACCAGCAGAAAGATCTCCTGTTAAAAATGCTTTCTTATAATTTTTGATTAAGGATAAAAATGGTAATTTTTCTTGAATTGCCCCCATACAGAAAATGGATTATTATATTTTTATTTTCACTTCTAAGTTATCTAGATTATTCTAAATAATTCTTAAACAGCATTCAAATTATCTAAATTGTTTACAAACAATTCAACACAAAGTAAAGTTATCAACATTTAAAGTGTTATTTATCAGAAAGTTATCAACATTCTATAATATTTAACAAGAAAAACACAAATAGTATTAGAATAATTATACAGTTATCAACATTGCAATGTGAACAAACTGAATCTTTGCAATGATTTTTAAAACAAATCACAGCTCATAAATAGAATTATGCAAATATACTATTGTCTTTCTTTAAGAATACAGTAAATTTGAAATTAATTATTCACTGTTAAACTTTCTTTAGTTTTCGCTTAAAATATTTTACCTAATTTGATTTAGATTTTTAAAAACTATGTATTAACAGTATATTTTTTCACTTTGTAAAATAATTAATAGAACTATTGATGTGTAAGCTCTGTTAATTTTACAATTACAAAGTAATTCATTATTTGTTTTATCTTATTTCCCCTTTTGTGAAAGCATTAAAACTTAAAACAAAAACATATCTTCGCAGATTTGCGGTAGGTGATATTCATGGCTGCTACAAGACTTTTAAATTTCTCTTAGAAGATGAACTAAAAATCACTACTCAAGATGTTATTTTCTTAGTGGGCGATTATATACACAAAGGACCAAATAGTGAAAAGGTTATTGACTATATAATTGATCTTCAAAAAGATGGATACAATATCTTCCCAATTAGAGGTAATCACGAAGAAAACCTAATCAATAGACAAAGAACTTATCGCCCTACTTTTGCACGTTTTATTGCTAAGATGAATACTCGATATGGAAAATCTATATTAAGTAAAGACGGAGAGCTGTACTTAAAACATAAAGAGTTTTTTAAAGCGTTACCTTACAGAATACAAATTGAGGATTATCACATTGTTCATGCTGGTTTTAATTATGATGCAGAAAAGCCAAAAAAGGATTTTGATGCAATGCTTAATACTAGAAAACCACTTCCGGATATTTTACCTAAAATGTTAAAGAAAAGGCGTGTTATACATGGACATACTCCTATTTCTATTGAAAAAATAAAACAAAACATTACAGATCATTATCCGCTAATTAATATAGATTCCGGCTGTGCTTTCTTTAAAAAAATTACGCATGAGCAGGTTAATCAACTAGGTTATTTGTCTTGTTTTAATTTAGATACTCAAACGCTTATTACCGTAAGAAATAAAGATCAGGAGCCTCAGTTTTTAAATACTGTGCCTGCTTATCATTAAGTAATTGATTACCTTGTTATTTGTCGTCTTTTTACGATATTCACTTAAGTTTTATTTTACCTAAATCAATATATGAAGCTCTTACTTGTAGTTAACCCAATTTCTGGAGATATAGATAAAGAACCATTTTTAAATGATGCAGAAAATCTTCTGAATCTGTATGAGATTGAATTTACCGTTTATAAAACTACTGGTAAAAATGATTTAGAGATTCTAAGGTCTTATATCAATACAGTAAAGCCTCATAAAGTAGCTTCTATTGGTGGAGATGGCACAACACTTTTTACATCAATTGCTTTGCTAGGTACAGGTATACCGATGGGAATTATTCCGTTAGGTTCTGCAAACGGTATGGCTGTAGAACTTTTTGTTGACCCAGACCCGATGAATGCACTGAAAGATATTATTATGTCTGATATGACTAGAGGACTAGATCTTTTACAAGTAAATAAAGAACATTATTGTTTACACATTGGTGATATTGGTGTGAATGCACAAATAGTAAATGGTTATTCTAATGACCCCAACAGAGGGATGACAACCTATTTTAAATACTTTTTAGAGCAATTAAAAGTAAAAAACATTATTGATTATAAAATTGAAATTGATGGTGAATTTTATCAAGAATCTGGAATTATGCTTGCAATATGTAATGCAAGAAAATTTGGTACTGGGGTTCCATTAAATAGTATTAGTAATCCTTTTGATGGTAAATTTGAATTGGTAGCAATACCAGAAATGAATTTTGAAGATCTAATAATTGTAGGCCTCTCTAAGTTTGATGAAAGCTTTTTAGAAGATGCAAATGGTAACGTGTATTCTGCAGAGAAAGCAACCATTCATTTTGAGAAAACGCAACTACTTCAATTAGATGGTGAAGTAATTGGTGATATTGATACTTTAGAAATTGAAGTTCTCCCGGCGGCTATTAAATATATAACAACAAAAAGAAACACTTTAGTTTCTTAGTAAACTACTTGTATTATTCTTACTTGTAAAAATATACTTGCACTTCTTTTATCATTTAAAATGATGAAAAGAAGTGCTTTTTTGTGTTTAAATACCAATTTTTACTCCAAAAAACAATTGAAGAGGTGGGTATTCTGTAAATAGATTTTCTGTATTGGTCTGGTCATATTTATTACGAACAGCAACCATATGAAATCTCCAATTTTTATTTTTAATAGGGTAATATTCAATACGTAAACTTAGTGTTTGTAATAACTGAGAAGTATATGAACTTGATTCTTTTGCACTGCTTATCGGATCTAACTTATTATAGATATACTCTACAAATGGACGAAATTTCTCTCCTTTGTATGTTAGTTTAACAGGTATAGATTGATATTGCGTCTATTCAAGAAATCCATTAATATTAATAACTCTAGCGTAATCCACATCTAATTCCCAATCAGAGTATAAAAATTCTACACCAAGATTACTCATATGACCAATGGTATTTTGATTATTTTTCTCAACCGTTAAACTCATTGACGTATTAATATGATCTGATATATGCCCCGACCAATAGAGGTTCTGCTGCAAGTTTACATTGTTTAAACTATCAGGTACTGAATTTACTAACTGATAAGTGAATTGTTGTTTTGAATCTGTTGTATAACGAACTGTCATCCCAGACGAGAACATATTTAAATACTGCCTAACCTCACTGTATTGATAGACATCATTTGGGCTTACATGCTCTTCAAAAGTACCAATGTTCACCATTGATTTACCTAATGTAAGCATCCATTTTTTATTGGAAGTAGTATAACTAATATTCGCTAACATAATATCTTCTGATAAATTATTAGCTCCATCAGAAAGACTTAAAGGTGTTATTTACAAGGTATAATTCACCTGATCTGAGACAGCTCCATACACGCCTAAAAATACGTGATCAAACTGAAATTTATTATCTGTTTCTCCAGAATTAATAGATGTATAGCTATCAAATCTAACATCATAAATTAAATTAAAGTGTGATATTTCTTGAGGAAAAACACTTAAACTACTAATAAACAGTACAAATACACTTATTACTTTTTTCATTATTCTTTGATTTTTGAGAGAACCCAAATATCATTCAAATGATAAAATAACAGATAGTACAATTGTTTACGAAATTAGTATAAATGTATAAACCTATAAATTAAGCTTATAATTTATGTTTCGATTTTCTCATTTCAGATGGTGAAATTCCATAATGAGACACAAAGCTTTTTGTTAAATGATTAACATCTGTGTAAGAAAACTCATAAGACAATTCAGTTATCGTTTTTGAAGTAGTCATAATTTCTACTTTTAAACTTTCAACTTTTTTCTCTTGATAATACTTGTACATAGTATTACCTAAAACAGCCTTAAAAATATTATTTAGCTTAATTTTATTAATACCATATTCTTTAACAAAAGATTCTACAGAGATTTTATTACGCAAGTTGTCATGCATAAAGTCTCTAATACTGTAAACAGTTTCTAGCTAATAATTAGAAAAAAGGTGTGTATCTTTTTTATCGTCAATGTGAAGTAGAATATTATCTACTAAAAGTTTCAACTCTGTTAATTTTACACGAATCCATGCTCTTTTAATTATTGGGTCAATATCACTTCGCATCTTTTCTGATACCGATTTCTTCCAAATCATAATATGTTCATTTCCTGTATGGAATATATAATTCCCTAGATTTAGAAGTTTTTTCATCACTTCATTTATTTTATATTTTTCATAGTTTATAGCATAAGTTAAAATAAATTTCCTTTCACCTTCCTTGTACTTCAAGTTAAAATGCTCTTCATTCTTTAAAAAGATAAAACCATTAGGAAGATTAAGTACCAATTTCTTTTTTCCTTGATCTAGCTCTACTCCATTTAAAAATAGATGTACAGATAGATCATATTTAATATCATGATGAATTTTAAATTCTGTTGCTTTCTTTGCAGTATAATCCATTGCAGTAACCCTATATTCTGGCTCTTCATGTACCATCATCTGCCCTTTAACGATATCATTATCAAATACTATTTGATTATCATTAATAATTTCTCCTCCAAGGTTTTTATGAATAAAATCAATAATTCGTTCTTCGTCTCTTTCCTTAAATTCTATCTTTTTCATACCTATTGTTATAAAGAAAAGTCATTGATCTATTTTTATTTATCTAAAATACATTTATCACAACTAAAATAAAAACTTCACAAAGTGCCTTATCCAATAAAAAATTATGCATAAAAAAAGCATTGAAATAACTTCCAATGCTTTTTAAAAATCTTATAGTTACACTACAGTGTATATCCTAATTTTTCAAGATCTTGATGAAAGTATTGTTTTCCTTCTTCAGACACCTCAGCCAATTCTACAACATATCCTCCTGGAGTTTCATACCTACCTTGAAATCCCATGGGAACTGCAGATTTTTCTTGAAGAACTTTCATACCTGCTGCTTCTGCATTTCTTAAAGTCGATTCCATATCTTTTGTCCAATAAAGTACTTTAGTACGTTCTAAGTATTCTGGAAAGCCTTCTAAAGAATCTGTAATTACTGCTGAAATATTACCATGAGGAGAGGTTAATGCGACAACTCTCAGATTCCCTAACTTAGGCATATCAAAAACATATTCAACTTCTGCGTCAAAGTTCTTAAGGTAATTTTTAATAAACGCTGTGCCCTCGGCAACTTTAACAAATACTCTAATATATTCTTTGCTCGAAAAGTTAGATGATAAATTTTTCATTCTTTTAATTTTTAATGTCTTTATAAATTTAATACATCTAAGTAACAATGTTTCTTATTTTGATTTATCGTATTTTACACTCATTAACCGTATTTTTATCTACTTATTTAAAATAAATTAACTCTCAAAAAAAGGTTACAAAAAGCTGGTATAAAAGGATAAAAGTTACTTATAAAAGTATATAAAATAACTAGTGTACAAATCATAAAACTAGCTTTACGATCTATTATTGATAGTTTTTTAAAGTTGATTGTAATACCCTAAAAAAGACAAGCTTAGTATAAAATGGTTTTCAGTATTCTTATATATGGTATAATAATGAGAAAAAAAGCTGCTAATTCTTCAAATAATTGATATTTAATTCTAGTTCTAATTTTCTTTTGATTTATAAATACTTAGATACAAAAAAGAGCTCAAATAGCTTTATCAATTGATCAAACTTCAATCAACATATATAATAAAGAATCGTCTGGCTCTATAAGTTCAAAATCAAAAATCCATCTATAATTAATCTTTATATAGAAGCAGGTTAAAATATTTTTTTTCAAAAAAAATAAAAAAATCAGAATAGTTGTGTCTTTTTCTAACCTACTCCATACTACATAGACGAAAACAATTTAAAACTTAAAAATAAATATCGTCATGAATAAAATAGTAAAAGTATTGCACCAGTCTTGTTGTGGAGTTAACCCTAACATCAAAAACCAACTTGAAAAAATTGCTAAAGAAAATAACGTAGCAATTGATGTAGTAGACATCACAGATATAATGGAAACTATGCAATATGGTACAATGGATTTCCCATCAATAGTGATAGATGGAAAAGTACACTCTTATAGACAAAACAATACAGACGAAGCTGTGAAAGAAATGCTTATAGCATAACTATGTATTGCTCAATTTAAATCGGAAAAAATATTTTTTTATTTTTTCCGATTGCACTAATTCAACCGCTTTTAAAAAAGCACATATTAAAAAGAAAATGGAAAGTTTATTAATAAAAGCTGCAGATTACCTTGTTTATCAATTATTAGGTATAGATGCAGGAACAACTCTCGGTAGTGCATTACATTACTTCCTTGTTGGTACTACTCATATTATCCTATTAGTTATTATCATTACCTATTTAATGGGTATTATTCAAAGTTATCTTCCATTAAATAAAATCCGAAGCTACCTAGAAAACAACAAGAAATTTGGTTTTGGAAACATATTAGCATCAGTACTTGGTGCTGTAACACCTTTCTGTTCATGTTCTTCAATTCCTCTTTTTGTAGGAATGATGCAGTCTAGAATTCCACTTGGTATAGCATTATCTTTCTTAATTACTTCACCTTTAGTAAACGAGGTAGCTATTGCTTTATTCTTAGTAAGCTACGGTTTAAAATTTACATTAATTTATGTACTATTTGGTATTCTGTTAGGTGTTATAGGAGGTATTGTTCTAGAGAAATTAGGAATGGCAAAATATGTTGCAGATTGGGTTCAAAACCTTGCAGAAACTCATGCTATTGAAGAAGAAGATAAACGTAGTTTAAGAGAACGTCTTCCTGAAATAAATAAAGAAACTATACAAACATTAAAAAAGTTAATTCCATACATTACTGTTGGTTTAGCTATTGGATCTTTTATCCATGGATATGTACCTGCTGAATTCTTCCATAAATACATTAGTGTAGATAACCCTTTTGCAGTTCCAATAGCAGTACTAACTGCAATACCTTTATATATTGATGCTGTGGGAATCTTACCAGTAATTGATACTTTAATTGCTAAAGGTGTACCAATGGGAACTGCAATCGCATTTATGATGGGAGCTGTTGGATTATCATTACCAGAAGCACTACTTCTAAAAAAGGTAATGAAAAAACAATTAATCTTTGCTTTCTTCGGAACAATTGGGTTCGGAATGATACTAGCAGGATACTTCTTTAATATAATGTTTAGCTAATGAGAACTTTATTCAATTCAGTAACGGCGGTATTTACCGCCTTACTGGCATCTACTTGTTGTCTAGGCCCCTTACTTTCAATTGTTGGACTTTTAGGTGTTTCTGCAGCATCATTAGCATGGCTAATCAGCGTTAAACCTTACCTCATTAGTATTAGTCTGTTACTTACATTTTATAATTTATATCAGGCTTATTTTCCTAAAAAAGAAACTGCCTGTTGCACTGTAGATAATGACTATTTACAATTAAGTCAATCAGAGAAACAAACAGTACACTTCTTCCAATCAAAGGGATTTTTATGGGGAGTAACCATCGTTACAATAATTACAATTGTATTACCGTATATCAATTTTTAAAGCAATGAAAGAAATAATAATTATAAGCAGCCTATTACTAGGAACCATAACTTCTTGTACTACAAATACAAAAGAGAATACAACAGAAGTTACTGTAAGTACTGAGCAAACTCAGAAAACATATACATTAAAAAAATTCAAATCAAGTTGTTGTGTTGGAATAGTAAAGTATTCCTTAGACGAATTAGATGGTTTTATAATGATGAAACCCAATTTAGAAAAATCTGAAATTACTGTTTGGTATGATCAAAATAAATCATCTGAACAAGAAATTATTAATGCTATCAACACAACACCTTATAAGGTACTATAAATCAACTACTCATTATCTATACCTATTTTCACTAACGTGGAGATAAGTATAGATTTTTTTATGTAAGATTCATCATTCCCCATTCTCAAGGCTTAGTTTTATTTGATCTTTACTCTCACAACTATCATTTACAGAGCAACTCACAAAGTTTCCCTTTGCATCATATTCTATATCACAACATTGATTAAAAAGTTCTAATAATTTCTTCCTAGCTCTTTGTATCCTCATCTTAGCACCAGAAAGACCTATTCCTAATTTATCAGCAATTTGCTGTTGAGATAAACCGTCAATATCAGCCCATTTTAAAGGCTCACCATATTCCTTTGGTAAAAGATTTATCATTGATATTATATAGTCTGCCGTACCAATACTTTCTTGTTCATGATCTACAAAAGATGTCTCTTCCAACAAACTTTCTGTATCTAATTTGTGTGATTGATAATAAGAGTAGATTACATTTCTAGCAACTTGAAATAACCATGCTTTTAAATTCTGAATTTCTGCAGGTTTAGAACAAGCTTCTGTAAGTTTAACCATTACTTCTTGGGTTAAATCATCTACATCTTCTTTATTCTTTAATTTCTTATTAATAAAAGAATGGATGTAGTCATAATAATCAACTACAATCTCGTTCATGTTATTACATTGCTTATTTTCCATATCTCAAATTTAATAATTTTCCCACCACTTAGAAGTTGGATATACTCTACCATCACCTACAATAAAAACTTCTCCAAGTTCTGGTGTAGTTAGCGGCATATCTAATTCTTTTGCTTTGATTGTTACTCTTTCTACGGGGTCTATCCAAGAATGTAAAGATAAAGTAAATGCACCCCAATGTACAGGCATCATTACTTTAGCATTTACATCTACGGCTGCTTGAGCAGATTCTTCAGGCATCATGTGTATTTGTGCCCAATTTTTATTGTATTGCCCACATTCCATCAATGCGATATCAAAAGGACCATATTTCTTTCCAATTTCTTTAAAGTGATCTGCGTAACCTCCATCACCACTAAAGAAAACTTTTTGCTTCTTTCCTTCAATCACCCAAGAACCCCACATCGTTTTATTTCTATCAGTAATTCCTCTTCCAGAAAAATGCCTTGATGGGGTAAGAACAATATTTAATTCTTTGAAGATCGCTTCTTGCCACCAGTTCATTTCATGAATTTTTTCTGATGGAATTCCCCAAGCTCTAAAATGGGCACCAACACCCAAAGGAACATAATATTCCTCCACCTTGTGTTTCAATTTTTCAATTGATTTATAATCGAGGTGGTCATAATGGTCATGTGATATAATGATAGCATCAATTGTTGGTAACTGATCTATTGCAATAGGAAGCTCTTTACTGTATCTGTTTTCTCCTAACATTGGATGAGGAGCCGCTACTTGACCCAACATCGGATCTACAAGTATCTTCTTAGTATCAATTTCTAAAAGAAATGCAGAATGCCCAAACCATGTTATTCTAGTTAATGAATCATTAGCTAATAGCGTTTCTTGTGTAATTTTATTTGGAACAATATCTTCTGATGGTCGTGAATTTTCTATACCATTTGCATATGCTTGAATGGTTTCCCAAAGTGAAGATAAACTCATATCTAAAGATGTTGGCACTAAGTTAAAAAAGCCATCATCATTATAATGGCCAGATGCTTTATAACGAGCAATATCTTCGTCAGAGTGCTCTCCCCCAAATTCAGGGCTAAGGTATAAAAAGCCAAAACCGTAAATTAAAAATGCGGCTATAATTATAGCCATTAATACAGCTAATCGTTTAAAGAAAGTTTTCAATGTGTAGTATGTATTATGAAATAAGAATAATGAACAACATTCAATTTAATCTTTTCTAATTAATATCTCCTATATATAATTACATGTAAACTTTAATAAGATCTTTATTATTGAATATCATAGGCTTAAAAATACAATACTTAATAAAGGTTATTATACTGATAATGAGTTAAATAATACAATAAATATATTTTTAATTATACTATAATATAATCAAAAACAACAGTTTGTGTATAAACATCTGATTTACAATACTGTACAAACAAAAAAAAAGACTTGTTGTTTCTAATAAAAAAACTATATATGCAACCTTTTAATTACCCTTTTGTCTATTATAAAGAACTCAATTTCGAAAAGAACAATAACATAGTATAAATAATTTAAACAATGAAATCTATAATTTTAACCTCCCTATTCTCTCTATTTTCAATTTTATCTTTTGCTCAGAAAAAAGATACAAAACCATTTCCTTGTAAAGATTTCACTAAACTAGAATTAGATGGTGGGTTTAATGTTGTTCTTGTAAAAGGAGAATATTGCAGTGCCTACGCAGAAGGGAAAACAAAAGATTTAGAAGAAATGAAAATGGTTCAGAGTGGTGACAGACTTAGTTTTACCAATATAAAGAAGAAAAATAATGGGTCTGATAAAAACATAAATGGCAAAAATGATTTAACACTATATATTCAAATTGTTGACTTAAAAGAAATAGAATCTAACTTGGTTGGTACACTTACAAATGAAGGTGTACTTAATTTCAATAATCTTAAATTAGAAATGAACAGTGTCGGGGGCACTACATTACGTTTTAATCTTAATCATTTAGATTTTGAATACAATGGTATTGGTAAAGTTGAACTTGTTGGAAACGCAAAATCTACCAACTTAGAATATAGTGGAATTGGTTCTGTAGATGCTCGAGATTTCCTTGTAAAAGATATGATAATTGAATGTGACGGGATTGGCAGTGTAAAAGTAAATGCAAGTAATTCTATCAAAATGGAATCTAGTGGGATTGGTAGTATAAAAAATTACGGTAACGCAAAAGACTAAACATTCCATACTCTCTCTTACACAAAAATAGCCCCTTTAGAAGTATCTAAAGGGGCTAATTTATTAAAAAGGTTTATGATCTATTCTACTTTTACCTTAACAAATTCGGTTTTTTCATTATTGGAGAGTCGAACAATATAATAATCAGGTTTAAGAGAATGTTCGATTTTACCCGTTAAATTAAAATCATTAGACTGCATTACAGACTGTCCTGAGAAGTTAAAAACTTCTAGAGAATGATATTCACGATGTCCAAATAATTGTATTACTCCTTTTGCAATACCAACTTTTAATTCACTTTCTAAATCAAATAAAGATAATGGAGATGAAGCATCGAATATCATTTCTAACCTGTTGATATTATCTCCTGCAGGTAAACTGATTGTTGCATCAGTATTTTTTAAATCATATACTTTATTGGATACTCTATCCCTTAGAATAATATCATAACTATCCATATTATCCATTTTTGGAATAGAAAAAGTAATTGTTTTTGCATTAGCTAATGACAACCCAATTGGTACTACTTTTCGAGATATACCCACATTATCTAATGCTTGAATCACATAATGTTCATCTGTATCAGACATTAAAGAATACAGAGAAAAGCTCGGGTTACCTTTAAATTTTTTACTATCATATTGTACATCTAAGTAATCACTTGCATCTTCTTTAAAAGCAATTAATATCTGATTAAATTCTCCATTATCGCCATCGGCATCTAACCAAAACCTTGCTAAGGGAACATCTTCTGCTTTCTTTCTAAAAAACTGATTATTGGTTGTTGTCCGCATTGCATTCGTAAAAGTAACATCACCTGTTGATGCTGCTGACACAAAGAAGCCCTGCCCTACAGCAATATTTCCATTTGGTGTTGTACCATCACCCCCAGCAACTGCACCTAAAGTTGGATGCCATGTAGCATAATCAGAATTATCAAAAACATCTACATTAGATTCATCATGATCCCAAAAATAAAGCGTATTTGCTATTCTATTTGTGCCACTTTCTCCGTTTTCAGCTACGAATAACGTTGCACTTATTGGAGCTAAATAAGGGTTACCTATTAAATTATATCCCGTAAATGTTCCATTTGTGACAGTATATTCTACATTCCCATTATTAGGAATACCACTAATTACTTGTGTACCTACATTTTCAGAAATGTACCCTCTACCCGGAACCATATTTTCAGTATAAGCATTCCAACCTCTACTTAATCCAGTACTATCTGTTCCTACTGCATCTTCTGGATTATACCTAAAGGGATTCTCTCCCCAATTAAACGTAAGTGATGTATATGGGCTAGCAAAATAATGATAAACCTTATCAATACCTGCCCCAGACAAAGTATAATTTACATTTCCAGTTCCACTATTTCCATTTGAACCTGTCTGTGTAATGTACTCCCCATTATCTAAAGTTAATGTTCCTTCGGTAATTAAACGATCTGCAAGTGTTATTGATCCTCCAGCGTCTAAACTTACAGATGCTCCTGTAGAAATAAGTAAATTATTTATGCTAAAAGGAGCAGCAACAACATAATTTACTCCTTCTCCAATAACAGTATTTACTGCAGAAGTTGGAGCTGAATTCGACCAAGTCGTACCATTATAATGTGTATATATATCTGAGTTTACCCAATCAGTATTCTCCATATTCTGTAAAACACCATGGTTATTGTTAGATGTTCTATCATATAAAGTACTTCCTTTATGGCAATTCATATTAAAGTAAGCTTCAAGATTACCTTCTGTACCATCTAGGGTAGCGAACATTTCGTTTATAAGCTCATCATTGGTTTTTACTTTACTCCAAATTCTTAATTCATCATATTTCCCATCAAAAAATAACAGTGGAGATGAACTATATTCTGCACCTAAGTAAAGACTAGATAATCCTGTTCTTATTGTACCACCCGTACTTCCTCTATCGTTTGTAACCACTGGTTCACCATCAATGTAAAGTAGTAAATACCTACCATCAAAAGTCATGGCAACATGATGCCATCCTGAAAACCCACCTGGTAAAATATAGTTTGCACTCTGGTAATTACCTAAACCATTATCGTAATATTCTGCTATTAATTGAGTGCCATTTAATATAAACGCCATTCCACTTGCCTCTGTAGAACTAATAATTTTTTCTGTTGATGATGGAGTCCAATCTGTAGCATTCACCCAAATTTCGACTGTCCATGCATCTTTATCAGGAAAAAAAGGAGTATCTAATCCAAAATCAACATATTCATCTATGCCATCTAATGCTAAACCATTTCCGGGTGCTTGATTCATGAAGTAAATTCCCAAATCTGTTTTATTATAATTAGCAACAACAGTGTTTAGATAAGTAGTAAAAGCCCCATCGCCAAAAGTTACCGTTAAATTATCTATACTATTGGCAGTTGCATGTGCTGTTACCGTTCCACTCAGTGTCATTGTAATTTGAGTATCAGAGTCTCTAATAAAAGTAGTACTTAACCCAGAAGGCACATTTGAAGATGAAATTCTATTTGCTGAAACAACATCTGCTGAAAAGGTATCATCAGTTAAAGTAATTACAACAGATTCATTAATACTACCATCATTAGCTGTACTCTCAAGAAAAATAGTTTTATCGTATGAAAGAGCAGTGGTGTAAGCATCGATAAAATCAATAGAAAAATCTGCTTTATTATAATTGCCAATTAATGTGGCATCATTACCCGAAAAAGCTGAATTTGCAAAAACTACTGAAAGGTTAGCAATATCGTTAGCATTTTCATGGGCTGTTGCATTCCCTGTTAAAGAAATATCAACAGTTGTTTCTGATGTTCTTATTACTGACCCCACTAACCCTGCCGGTAAATTTGTAAAGGTTACTTTACTATCAGATACAAAATTATCATTATCACTTCCTGTAAAAGTATCTCCCGTTACAGCTACACTTATCGTTTCTACAATAGAACCATTGTTAGTAGTTGTATTTTCTGTAAACGATGATGAAAAATAATTTAACTGAGTAATTTGCCATGTAGCTGTCACCCAATCATCATTGGTCATATTATATAATGCCCCAATAGAAACACTTGAGCCACTACTTGCAAAAAATGTCCCTGTGAGGTAGTTAAAATCTATATATCTATTTAAATCTGTTTCATTTCCAATAGCTTCAAAGTTCATTTTTTCCACTATTTCTGTTTGTGAAAGTACTTTATCCCAAATTCTAAGCTCATCAATTTCACCTGGAAAGTGATCTGTATCTTCACTATCATATAACTTTTTACCGATCGTTAAATCATTTGTTATTGAGGTGAAAATTCTTGGAAGACTTGACGGGTTACTATCATCTAAAACACCATTGATATATAATTTTGCATCTACTCCACCTTCATTAGTATAAGCAATATGAGACCATTCTCCAGCTTGTACTGTGCTTATAGAATTCAATTGATAAGTATCCGATGATTGATCTTCGACTTTAAAAAATACAGACAATGTTCCATCTGTATTGACTTTAAGTGATATATTTTCTGCTGTTGAATTTGCCTGGCCAACAGTATAAACATTACCTGAAGATGATAATGTTGGTTTTACCCAAACCTCAAAACTAAAATCATCTCCTAGAGTAAGGTTTGAAGATATTGCGTAATCATTAACCCCATCAAAAGCTAAACAATTCTTAGGAGGATCAGAATAAATAATACTTAAATTAGATCTATTATAACCTGTAAAAGCACTAGCATTATTATTACTAAAAGCAGCATCTTGAAAAGTAAAAGTTAAATTCGAAATATTGTCACTTACTTCATGAGCAACTGCATTACCTGTAAAACTCACCTGCAAAGATGTATTAGAAACTTTTGTGCCTACCGCAGTTAAACCAGCTGGTAAATTTGAAACAATAAGTTTATTATCAGCAATAAAATCATCTCCAATTGTACCTAAGAAATCCCCATTTGAAAGTGTAATATCAATTGTTTCTGCTATTGAACCATCATTTTCTACTGCTTCTATTAATGATGAAGTGCTATACGTTAAAGCTGTGCTTAACCAATCTCCAGCAACCCAATCATCATTGGTCATATTAACTAACGATACATCATATCCATTAGGGCTATTATCGGGTATAGTTGCCCCTGATAACTCATTCATAGAATAACTTGCCAGAAGGTTCGTTTCATCTCCTATCAATTGATCATTCATTGCAGCAGTAATTTCCGCTGGGGTTAACACTTGATTCCAAACTCTAAACTCATCAATCTTTCCAGTGAAAAAGTTACTCTGGGTTGTCGTGTTTGATTTTGCCCCTAAAAATACACTTATTGTTTCTCCAGTGAACCCACCACTATTTGTGTTTTCAACTTCTAGAGTACCGTTCAAAATAATTCTTGTAGTGATTCCGTCTCTCACTAGAGCAACATGAATCCATTGATTAGTATTTATTGTTGTAGAACCAGTTGTGTTATTTCCTGCAAACCCATTCCAAGAAATAAGTATACCATTATTAAGCCTTAAATTGAGTTGTTCTGTACTAGATTTAAATTGAAAAAGGAAATTATTACCCGTTACATTTTCAGGTCTAAACCACCCTTCCGCAGTGAAATTTTGAGGTAATGCAAATTGAGAAGAATTCGCATAATCATCAATACCATCTAAATGAATTGCATTATTAGGTTTAGGATCATTAAAATTTAAACTGATATCACTCTTTAAGCTATTTGTCACTAAAGAATTATCTCCTGAAGTAAATGCTGAATTTTCGAATGAAATTGTAAGGTTTGAAATATCTTCTATGTTACCATGATTAGTAGCATTGCCTGAAAGTGCAAAAACAACCTCAGTTGTTGAGTTATAAGTAACAGACGCTGTTAATCCTACAGGTAAATTTGTTATCGTAACTTTATTACTCGTTATAAAATCTTCGTTTAATGTACCTGCAAAAGTACCTCCCGTTTGGGTTATAGTTATTGTTTCTGTAAATGATCCGTTATTAGTAGTTGTCTCGTTTAAAACATTTGTACTATAGCTTAAAGAAGCAGAATAATAACCACTGTTTACATTAGCAACAATACTGTTATTTGTAAATATAGATGCTGTTACATTTGGAGATAATAAACAGAAAAAAGAGAGTCCTATACTATATAGAATTTTAGTAAAAATATTTTCCATATCAATTGTGGGTTAGGCAATTCAGTGAGTTTGGGTAAATAGAGGAGTTATATTAATCATTTTTTGATGTATAATCTCTAAACTTTTTAATTCCATAAGCCACACCCGAAGCTATTAACAATGTAGCTCCACCATCAATTGGTACTCCTTCTCCAGGGGGAGGTGGTGGTTGTGCATGTACAAACAAAATAGATATAAAAAGTAGTGTAACTAAAGATAGTAAAAATTTTATATTCATAATAGAAGTAGTAAGTATAGTGGCTTGATTACCAACTGATAAATGGGTTATTAATACATATTTCTAATCAATGCTAAAACCCTATTTTTATGTTGTGAGTTCTTAGATTGCTTGCAAATTCAATAAATCTAAAAATTATCCTATAATATTATTATGTTAGTACAAGCTTCAGTTCATCTTTAGTTTGTTAAGTAGAAGTAAGTTTTTTCTTAATTGGTAGTAATACAAAAAAAGCTATTCCAATAATGGAATAGCTTAATAAGAAATAATTATAGTTTTTGGTAATATAATCTTATCGTTTGCCCTTCAGTATTATAATCCAATATGTATTTATCGCCTTTGGTTGAAACTACCTTAAAGACATCCTTTACATGTGTCCCTTGAAATTCACCAGTTATAATTATATTTTTTTTCTTTGAATCGTATTTCCATTCTCCGTTAGATGTTACTGTCGGAGTTATTGAAATAAAAGAACCATCATCCTTAAATTGCTGATAATTTTCTCCTTTTAAATATTCGTCAGCATCAAATGTTTCTCCAGTTGATAAAAAACTAATTTCGTATAAATGCCATTTTCCAATAAAGAAATTTGATTCACTTTTGGGAGGTGTATCAGCAAAAACCGAAGACCCTATTAATGTTATTAGTAATGTTGCAAATATTAATTTCAGCGTTTTCATATTTAATTATTTAATGTGTTATTGTTTCAATTATAAGACACCTATAAACAACTGTATGACAATAAATTAACCTTAATAAAGTTTAATAAAAAATGGCTAAACTGACCTAAAATACATAGGCCCTTTTAACCATTTTACACTTACTCTATATTATCCGATAATGTTCACTTCTCAATTATGAACTGTCTACTTTTTACTTATTTAATATTAATTCTTTTTGTCCAAGTTTTAAACTGCGAGTCTTCTTTGTAGATAGGATTTTCTAATGAATTATCTTTTGCAAAGAATGTAACATCAAAATATTTTTGACTGTCTTTATTGTCTATATGTCCTTTTTGAACCTTAACTTTCACCTCAAATGTTAAAACTTCAAATCCATCTTTATCTGTACTATGTGATGACTTAACAAGTGGGTAATAAGACGGATCCATTTTAGAAACATCATTATATTTTTTACCACCATAAAAAGTAACTGAAGGAATTACAGCCGAAGTACTTAATGTTACTGAACTAAATTTTCTAATAGATCTTACTTTACCTGTAACAGTAAATTCATCATCTACATTAGCACTTTTTTTAAAATCATCATTTATTTCTAATGTAAAAGGCTCTTGTGTTACTCTCACTACTTGCTTTACAGATTTTGTTTGACCACCTTCTGTATATGTAGTAAAAGTATATTCATAATCTCCTTTTTTTAATGGTGCATTTCCAATGAAATTATACGTATAACTCTTTTGTTTAATATCGTCTGGTGCTTTAGAAAATTTTTCTGGAACAGGAGATTCTCTTAAGAAAGATATACTACTTAAATTTGTATTATCCATTGATTTAGAATAAACATCAAACGTTATTTGCTCTAACGGTAATACTTCTAAAATTTGCTTACTATTTTCTATTTTTAATTCTGGAGCTAATTCAACTTTTGGCTCTTCATCTTTACTACAAGAAGAAAATAAAGCTGCTGCACCTAAGAATAACGATAACGAATATTTTGTGATTGAATTCATGTTTTTTTTTATATTAGTTGTTGATATTTTCATTACTAAGACATAGAAGTTGAACCTGTTGCCAATTGTATTAAACGTAGTTAACAATTCAACAAAAAAAAGCTATACGATCAAGGATCATATAGCTTCCAAATTATTTTAATTCGTTAATCGCTGTTTCTAAAATCTCATCTTTTTTCATATTGGTCCAATCAAAAGAAACAGGTATGTCTGCTGGTACACCTTTTTCTAGTGATGGATCTTTACTTAAATCTAATGCCTGAGTAATTGAAAATCTGTAAGTCCAACCATTTGGTAATTGGCCTCCATTAGGCATTCCCAAACCACCTCCAGTTGTATCACCTATTAAAGTAATATTAGGAAGTGCTTTTGTTGCAAGTGCGGTAAAAGAACCTGCACTATATGTTCCTCTATCTATTAAAACAATTACTTTTTTCTTATATCTAATTTTATCAGAAGGTTCTACAAAAGCTTCTTCTAATTCAGAAAAATCGTCGTGAGCTGCACCAGTTTTAATTCTAGAATAGTACACTAACGTTTTCTTTTCAACAAATCGACTTAAAATACTGAAGATGTCATTCACGGCTCCTCCACCATTTTCTCTTAAGTCTAAAATTAATCCTTTAGTATCTTTATATCTCTTTAGAATAAAATCTAAATTATTGTCATCTACAGTTCCTGTAAACTCTCCAAACCTGATATAACCAATTTCATTGTTCGCTATAAAGTCGTGCATAAAAGGACCTGAGATATAATAATTATCAGATAAATAATTATCTTCAATCACTCTAAAGTCAAAATTATCTTGTCCTAATTTCTTCACACCAAATCTAGAAACGTTTAAAGGCGATATTAAATTAGTATGATCATCTTTTAATTCAGAAAGCATACTTCCTAATACATTAAAAAATGCTTCATCCGACATTCCTTCACTAATTTGAGATTCATATTTTACTTTAATGGCATCCCAATCTATATTTTTAACATCAAAATAAGCGTATTTTTCATTACACTCATTCCATAAATATTCAAAGTTTTTCTTTCTATCTTTTGTACCAAGGTCTTCACCGAAATAAACCTTATCACAAGAAAATAAACTAGAAATTAATAATAATAAAACGTATATATTTTTCATGATAATACTATTTAGTGTTGAATAAAAAGGCCATTTTAAATACTTGGCTAGACATTGCAAACTGATCTAAATCTCCACCAGTTTTATAACCTGTCCATAAGTATGAGACTTCAATTGCATTATTGTTTTTGAAATACATTGTGTAGTCAATACCTAAATTCATTCTAAACCCTGAGAATGCTTTAAACTCGTAATCATCAAAAAGTTTAGGCTCATTTACAATGCTTGACTGTCCAGAATAAACATATCCATTTCTATATGTATTATTCATTACACTAACATCTAAACGTAATGAGACTGATCTTCTTTTCATTTCGTTTTTTACAACTTTAGATAAATCTCTTGTTGCTTTTACCGAACCAAATAATGTAGATACATTATCTAATCCAAAACTATTATTTGAAAAATATGGGTTTATTCTAATGTTCTGAGATACATCTATTAAGCCACCTACTTTTAGATTTAACTTATCATTAGATAACTTATTAATTCGATATAATTGAGAGTAAAAAACATCTATTGTTTGTATTGTACTAACAGCAGGAGATTCTATACCATGCGTTTTATAAGTTCCTGATGAAAATGATGAACCTACCTCCGTTTCTCTTTTACTATCTAATCTTTTATAACTAAAGCCATAATATAAACCCAGTCCTTTATAGATTAATGGTGATGTAGCTAAATCTCTAAATTTAGTACCACTGTACCCCATTGAAAATGTATAATAAACTGATCTATTTTTTCTTTGTTCTTTCTTAGAAAGAGGTGCATCATCTTGCGAAAACCCTAAAAATGGGACGCATAACAATGCCAATATTGTAATAATAATATTTCGTTTCATAAATAAATTATGTATTGATTGATGTACTTCTGAGACAAAGGATTTGTAAAGGATGACGTTCGTCACCTGTTAACATAAACAAATTTGGAATTTAGAGTGAGCTGATAAAATTGACATTCATGTAGTTTTTTAACCATTGATTATCAAGGTGAACTAAAGCGTATTTACATCTGTTTACTATGTAAAGCATCCTATATTTTTATGAAGAAGAGCTAATGTATAATTATGATTGTAGAACAACAGTATACCCATAATAATCAATTAAAAACCATTGGAATACGTGCTGTCTTTCTGTTTTTTGTTTGGAAACTACTTCAGTTTACAATTATGAAAGAAGATGGGGCAATAGATACTGCTATTACTGAAAGTATAGTTTATATGTCGTCTTTTTTTATTAATTTATTTGGCGGAGAAGCTTACCATACTTCAAGTACATTATATATTAATGGAATTAAGTCTGTTTTTGTTGGAAGCCCATGTAATGGTTTAGTCATAATGGTCATTTTCTCAAGTTTTGTGGCAATAACTCCAGGTAGGTTGAGTACTAAAATAGTCTATATTTTGGTCGGGCTCGTTATCATCTATTTATCAAATACATTAAGGGTAATTCTTCTTGGTTACAATTACATACAAGACATGGAAACATTTAATTTTAACCATAAATACACCTATGTAATTATTGTATATTCTATTGTATTTGCTCTTTGGATGTTATGGATTGAGAAATTTTCTTTGATGAAAGATATATTTAATACAAATGATCAATAGTACTACTACAAAGTGGATTATCTCTCTACTCATTTTTTCAATAATGCTTTATTTAGGCTTTCATTTTAAAGAAGATACTAATAGTTTATATTACGATTTTTATCAATTATTATTCAATAAACTAGCTATTGATACTAATTCAAAAACACTTTCTTACTGCCATTGGCTTGCTCATAAAACACACCTTTTGATTAATACTTCAGGAAGTATCTTCATTATTCATTTACTTTTTAATGATAAAAGCATTACCAAAAAACTCATTGTTTTTTATACTGTATTACTTTTTACTTATATTTTACTTAGTGCTATTAGTAAAACATATAACGACAAATACCTTTATATAACAATTTACGGTGTTGTTCAACAATTTACTTCTGCCTTCACTCCTCTTTTATTATTTCCAATTATCTATATTTATTCAAAATTCAACGCAGCAAAAAACGCATCATAAATTTATTACCATTACTATTTATGATACAGACAATAGAAATATTTGCAATCCAATAATTTCGTTCTTAGCTTTCTACTAATAAACACACTATATACTTTAAGCACGAACACATGAAGAATAAGCTTCAGAAATTAGAAGAAATGAACCGTCTTGCCGAACTAGGTGGAGGCGAAAAAAGAATAGAAGCTCAACATAATAAAGGAAAACTTACAGCTAGAGAACGTATTGAACTATTAATGGATACAAATACCTTCCATGAGGTTGGTAAATTTGTAAGACATAGAGAGGTTCAGTTTGGTTTAGACAAAGAACACTACCTAGGCGATGGCGTAATAACTGGCTATGGTAAAATTTCTGGTAGACTTGTATATGTATATTCTCAAGATTTTACAGTTTTTGGGGGTTCATTATCGGAGTCTCAAGCAGAAAAAATCTGTAAAATTATGGATATGGCCATGAAAAATGGTGCCCCAATTATTGGTTTAAATGACTCTGGAGGAGCCCGAATTCAAGAAGGAGTCAAGTCTTTAGGAGGTTATGCAGATATTTTTTATAAGAATACCAAAGCATCTGGAGTAATTCCTCAGATTTCATGTATAATGGGACCTTGTGCTGGTGGAGCAGTATATTCTCCTGCTATTACAGATTTTATTATGATGGTAGAAAACACCTCATATATGTTTGTTACAGGTCCTAATGTTGTTAAAACAGTTACACACGAGGAGGTAACGTCTGAAGAACTCGGTGGTGCATCTGCTCATAGCACAAAAAGTGGAGTTACGCATTTCACATCAGCTAATGAAGCTATTGCACTACAAAAAATTAAAAAGCTGTTAAGCTATCTCCCTCAAAACTGTGAGATGGACGCTCCTAGGTACGAATACGAAAAGCCAAAATCAGAAGTTCGTCCACAGCTAAATACTATAGTTCCTGAAAATCCAAACACACCTTACGATATAAGAGAAGTTATACATGGTAGTATTGACGAAGATTCTTTCTTTGAAGTACATGAAGCTTATGCTGAAAATATTGTTGTTGGTTTTGGTAGAATTGGAGGCAAAAGTATTGGTATTGTAGGTAATCAGCCGGCTGTTCTTGCAGGTGTTTTAGATAATGATGCCTCTAAAAAAGCAGCACGTTTTGTACGTTTTTGCGATGCCTTCAATATTCCTCTTCTAGTGTTTGAAGATGTTCCAGGTTTCTTACCAGGTACAGACCAAGAGTGGAATGGTATTATCTCTAATGGAGCAAAATTATTATACGCTTTTTGCGAAGCAACAGTACCTAGAATTACAGTCATTACACGTAAAGCATATGGTGGAGCGTATGATGTTATGAACTCAAAACACATTGGTGCTGATTTAAATTATGCATGGCCAACAGCAGAGATTGCGGTAATGGGTGCGAAAGGTGCTGCTGAAATTATCTTCAGAAAAGAGATTCAGAATGCGGAAGATCCAGAAGCAAAGTTGCAAGAAAAAATTGCTGAATACACCAAAGAATTTGCAAATCCTTATAGAGCTGCATATAGAGGTTATATAGATGAGGTTATTAAGCCTGAAAATACACGGGAAAGACTAATTGCTGCATTTACAATGCTCAGGAATAAAGTAGATCATAACCCCCGAAAAAAACATGGTAATATCCCTCTTTAAAAATAATAAACGTGAGTCAGTAATGGTTCACGTTTTTTATTTAGATAGAATTAATATAATTGGTCAGGTTGATGTCTCTTTCTAAGTTCATCTTTTTCCGTAAACGATGTCTTGCTACATGCACACTTCCTAAAGAAATACCCAATAGATACGCCATTTCTTTACCAGAAAAATTGAGTTTAATCAAGGCACAAACTTTAAGGTCTGCTGCACTTAAATTCGGTACTTCTTTCTCTAAACGCTCATAAAAACCAATATTTTGATCAATAAATGTTTTATTAAATCCATCCCAAAGCGTTTCAGAATTCCGATCAATAGATTTTAAAAACCGTTTACTTCCTACACCTATTTCACTATTTTCTATATGAACTCTCAATAGTTCAATAACTTCTTCTCGTTCTATTAACCGCAATGTATTTGTTGTTAATTCTTTATTCTTTAAAGCCAACAACTCCTTAGATGCTAACTCTTTTAAAAAGTGCTTTTTTCTTTCGTTTCTCCACCTAAAAAAAAGTACGCCACCAATTAAAGCCACTACAATAATTAAAAAGATTATTTTGTAATAGAGTAACTGTTTATTTCTAGCACTAATCTCTTGTTGTTGCTTAGCCAATTGCTCATTTTTTTTATCAATTTCTTCTTTATAATGACTTCTGATTGTTAGAAAATCTTTATTTCTATCATTTCTTAGATTGAGGTACGTATCGTTTATTGTTTTTGATTCTGTCTGATAGAAGTACGCATCTTTATATGCTCCATTTAATGCCAACAATTTTGCATACCTATTCATAACATACGATTGATAAAAGATATATTCTCCATTCTTATCTTCTACCTTTAATGCCTTTTCAAAATATTTCTTTGATACATCTTGCCTGTTTAGATCAAAGTAATTTTGAGCAACATGTCCATATAATATTATTAAAAAACTCTTATGAATTTCTTTGTTTGGATAACTATCTGGTAGATTCTCGAGTCTATCAATTCCTTTAAATAATAATGCAAGCGATTGTTTATAATTTTTATCTCCTTCATAATAACTTGCTAATTTTTCATTTAAATACACCTTATAAATAGCATTTTCGTTGCTGCTTTTAGCATAAGTAAAGCAACTATCTATATGTATTTTTAAAGATTTGTAATTATTAATTCTCTGGTAATATAAGGCTAAATAATAATGTGTAGCATAAAGGGACTTATTGGAAACAGCCTGAGTTTTAGACAATTTTTGTTGATACTGATAGGCTTTATTAAAGTAAATCCCTGCTTCTTCGTCTTGCTTAAAAAGGTAATATAAAACACCCATTGATTGATACGCCTTAACCATAAGTACAGTATCTTGTGCCTCTTCTGCTAAGAATAAAGTTTCACCAGCATAATTAAATGCATTACTAAAGTGTAAATTCTTTCTTTGAGTGGCTGTCTTTACTAAAAGGTCTTCAATTTTATGTTCGTTACTCAGAATTTTTAACGAATCTTCTTCCAATTTATCCCCATTACCTAGTTGGTATATATGTGGCATAAACTGCTGAGCTTGTAATTCTACAATTAAGCAATTGTTGAGTAATAAGAGAAAGCAAAAACAGTTTAAAAAATTATTTAAAAGACAAGTATTCAGCACTTTAATTAAATTACATCAAAAAATAAGCTACCCAAATTGTTGAGTAAATATAGTTAAAATATTTTGACCTGTTAAGTTTTTGTAAGGGCATTTTTTAGACAATAGCAAGAACAGAAACCTAAATTGGAACAAATCATTTTTTAGGGTGAGTAAAAATTTAATCACCTGATTTATTACAATTTCTAGCAATTATGAAAAGGAGAGATTTTTTTAAAAAGGGTTCTAAAGCAGCTGTAGTTGCAGGTATTTTACCACTCGCGACATCATCTTGTGCCACTCAAAAAAATATAGCTACATCTACTAATAAAGATAAATGGCACCATTTAGGAAAAGGAGAAATTGGGCTATCTAATAGAATTAAAGAAGCTACTTATGAGGTTGTAGTAGTGGGTGGAGGTGCTGCTGGAATATGTGCAGCAGTGGCTTCAGCTAGAAATGGGGCCAAAACAGTACTAATTCAAGACCGACCTATGGTTGGTGGAAATGCATCTAGCGAAATGAGGGTACACTTAAATGGTGTAAACAATATAAAAGGGAAGGCAGAAAGGGAATCTGGTTTAATAGAAGAAATTCTGTTGCAAAATAGATTTAATAACGAACAAGAATCGTTTCCTGTTTTCGACCATATAATGTATGATTTTGTTGTAAGAGAGCCAAACTTAACATTAATGGTGAACACTCAAGCAATAGAAGCAATAATGGATGGCTCTAAAATTAAAGCTGCTAAATGTTGGCAAGCCACCACAGAAACTTTATACACAATTACTGGTAAGGTATTTATAGACTGTTCTGGCGATGGTTTACTTGCAGCTACTGCTGGAGCAGAATACAGAACAGGCAGAGAAGGTAAGGATGAGTTTAATGAAAGCTTTGCTCCAGAAAAAGCAGATGGATGGCAAATGGGCTCTACATTACTAATGTCGTCTGTAGATATGGGAAGACCCATGAAATACTCTCCTCCATCTTTTGCTTTTAAATATACGCATGAAGGTGCCCATAAAAGAAGAAGATTTGCAAACTTTCAAGATGGTATCTGGTGGATTGAAGTAGGTAGTGATGATGATATTATTGCAGATGCAGAAGTAAACCGTCAGAAATTAATGGGGTATTTACATGGTGTATGGGACTACATAAAAAACTCTGGTAATTTTCCTGAAGCAGAAAATCAAGCACTAGATTGGGTTGGGTCGCTTCCAGCTAGGAGAGAATCAAGACGTTTTATTGGTGACTATATTCTCTCTGAAAAAGACATGACAGAACACAAACATTTTGATGATGCTGTAGCTTTTGGCGGGTGGTCTTTAGACGAACATAACCCAGGTGGAATTGAAAATGTTTCTGAGCCTCCAAGTTATTTTCATTATCATTTTAAAAGTATCTATCAATTTCCTTTTGGAAGTTTGTACTCTAAAAACATTTCAAATTTAATGTTTGCTGGACGAAATGTTAGCCAAACACACATTGCACTTTCTTCTTCTAGAATAATGGCTACATGTGCTCTACAAGGACAAGCAGTAGGTACGGCTGCAACAATTTGTATTCAGAAAAAGTGCTCTCCTAGAGAAGTAAGAGAAAAACATATAAATGCTTTACAAGAACAGCTGCTTAGAGATGATGCTTTTATTCCAAACAGACCTGCTAACGACGAAAATGATTTAGCAAAGCAAGTGAGTGCTATTTTTGCAGATTCTACTTCTACCGGAGATGTAAAAAACCTAACCAATGGTATGTCGAGAGATATTGATGGACAAATCAATCATTGGAAATCGAAAAATGCTAAAGCAGAGCTACAATTAGAATGGGATAAACCTACTACAATTTCTAAGGTAGAAATAAAATGCGATACCAATTTAAAAAGAAACATCATGATGCGAAAAGATAGCAGGAATGATGATTTATATGGAAATGGCGTACCAAAAGAAATGCTTAAATCTTTAAGTGTAGAAGGTAGAATTAATGGCAAATGGGTAATACTAGGTACAATAAATCAAAATAAAACTAGATTGATTAAATTTAATTTCGAGGCTAAAAAAGTAACTGCTATTAAAATTAATTTAAAGGAAACTTACGGAGCTGAAAAAATAAAACTTTTTGAAGTAAGATGTTATACATAAACCTACAAATCAATCACTTAAAACACTTCTATTCTAATTTTAATAATAGAAGTGTTTACTTTTTCTACTAAAAAGAACATACATTAAAACACCTAATTATTAATGTATTTATTATGTTATCAATCTCTATAAATATTTGTTTTTGATTTAATTTCAAAATTAACTTCCTCATTTACAATAGATCAGTTATTTTTGTAGTACTTACATTACCATATCTACTACACTACTATAATGAGCGACAATCATATTTACATAGAATTTGATCAGAAAAAAACAATCGCTTCCGATTTTGATATTATATCTTTAGAAAGCATTCTGAGAGATTCTGAGCCCCATAAAATACACCGCATCAATTTTTACGCTATTCTTGTTATAACTGATGGTGAGGGAATTCATACTATAGATTTTAAAAATTATGCGTATTCAAAAGGTGAAATACTTACTTTAAAAAAAGGACAAGTTCATCAGTTTCATAAAAGTAATGCTAAAGGATATATCTTGCTTCTTACAGAAGAATACATGGCTAACCTATTTAATAATGACAGCTCTGTAAATAGCTCTGAACTACTTAATGAGAACCTATTTATGCAACATAATCTGCTAGGTATTACTGAATTTGATTCATTTATACAACTAGTACAACAACTTAAAGTAGAATTAGAGACAACAATAAGTCAAGAAACGAATAAGATTATACTTCACTTTCTTCAAATCCTTTTTCTTAAAATAAAACAAATTAGACACACCTCTATAGTCCCTGAAATTGAGACACAATACATTCCAAAATTTATAGAATTTCAAGAACTTGTCGAAGAGTTTCACCCTACAAGTAGAAGTGTTAAATATTTTGCTGATAAATTAAAAGTCACATCAAAACAACTTAACCTTATTACACATAATATTTGCAATGAAACTGCTAAAAAAGTAATTGATGAAATTACGTTACTTTGCATCAAAAGATTATTAATTAATCAAGAGCTTTCCGTAAAAGACGTTGCTGTTAAAACTGGTTTTTTAGAGGCAAATAACTTTTTCAAATTTTTTAAAAAGAATGCAATTCAAACACCTTACAACTTTAAAAATTTGTATAAATAATACATCAATAAATACTTTAAAAGAAAATAAAATTCACTTTTAATAATAGTAGTAATCCTCTTAAAAGTAGCTTAAAAACAGCAAAAACAACGTGCAGTATAAATTACATAGATAAAAAACACTCATTTTATTTAATAAATTGAGTTACCTTATTTTTAGTTAAAATGTTGTTTATCGAACTCTAAACAATTAAAATAGAGTCACAGAAATATTTTTTGTACGCAAAGAAACCTAATTACTATCTACAACATCTAATTTTATGAATAACATTTCTGGTTAAACCATGAAGTGTGCGACAAATCAATTTACTGGACTGATAATACAGAGGATTACCATTTTTTTAATTAGGTAGTCTCTACAAAAGACTCAACTTGAAATGAAAAATAAAATATTTAAACACTACTTAGGTGCACTCCTATTTCTACTAACAACAAATGTTTATGTTATAGGTGGTACTCCATTGCCTACTAAAACAGAAAGACCTAATATTCTTTTTATTTTAATGGATGATTTAGGTTATGCTGATGTTGGTTTTATGCCCAATGCAGCTAAAGATATACATACGCCTAACATAGATAAACTTGCCAATCAAGGAACAATTTTTACTTCTGCTTATGTGGCTCATCCTTTTTGTGGACCGAGTAGAACGAGTATTTTAACAGGTAGAATGCCCCATACTTTAGGAGCTCAATTTAACCTTGCAGCATTTTCTGGTAATGGTATTGATGCTACAGAAAGTTATATAAGTGATGAATTACAAGCAGCAGGTTATTTTACTGGAGCAATAGGAAAATGGCATTTAGGAGAAGAAGAAAAGTATCATCCTAACAGTAGAGGTTTTGATTATTTTTATGGTTTCTTAGGCGGAGGACATGAATATTTTTCTAGATCGTGGGTAGATAGTAAAATTTATAACCCGAGTGTTGCAAAAGTTGGAGATTACCATTACGATTACAATAGACCAATGATGGAAAACACAACATATGTTCCTACTGATAAAGAACAATATGTAACAGATGTATTAACTGATGCTGGTTTAAAATTTATAGAAAATGCCTCTAAAAAAGATGCCCCATTCTATTTATATTTATCGTTCAATGCTCCACACACACCTCTACAAGCACAAGAAAAAGATATAAAAGATCTGCAAAAAACACTTGGTGATAATGCTGCTGAAAGTGGTTCTGAAAGACTTACTTATACAGCCATGATGTACAACGTAGACTATAATATCAAAAGGGTAGTTGAGAAATTAAAAAGTACTGGCCAATTTGATAACACACTTATCATTTTCTTAAGTGATAATGGGGGCAAATACACTAAAGGAGCAAATAACCAACCATTAAAAGGTAAAAAAGGTGATGCATATGAAGGAGGTTTTAGAGTACCTATGTTTATGCATTGGCCAAATGGTAATGTACCAAAAGGAGAAATAAATAGTAATAATTTCTCTGCCCTTGATTTTTATCCAACCCTAGCTCATTTAGGTGGTGTAGAAATTCCGTCTTCAAAAATTTATGATGGCATAGACGCTTGGGATGGCATTGTTAATAATAAAAGTACAAGAGATAATAAGCCAATTTTTGTAATGCGCCATCAACGTAATAGAAATTGGACGGGAGTTGTTCAAGATAATTATAAACTACACTCTCTTGGAAATGGAAATTGGGCTCTTTATGACCTTTGTGAAGATATAGGTGAAAAAAATAACATTGCAAGTCAGCACCCTGAAATAGTAACATCTATGAAAGAAGCTGTTTATCAATGGACATGGAGTTGGGAAAAGCATCGTCCAGAGTTTTTTGATAGCCCAAGTTATGGGTTCGAAGAATCTTGGAATAAATCAAATATGCCAAATTTTGAAAAAACTTTTGGGGAGGTATATGATAGAAAAGATTATGTAAGTATTCCTAAAAAAACAGACTTATAAATTAAGTAGTATTTAGGCATTAATAAGATTGAGGTCACTTCAAGTAATTGAGGTGACTTTTCTTTTTTTAATGCAATAGTGAACCCTTAAAAAACTTTGCCATTTGAATTAACGATGATATTTAACGATATTCGACCTACAACTTGACTATTACAGATGACTTTATAACTAAAAAATAAGCTATATCGCTTTTTAGTAGTGCATCAATAAAAAAGTTTGAAAGCTTCTACTTAGGTTATTAATTTTTAGAATGATAAACAGTAACACTCCTTCAAAAAGAGAAATTCTAACAGCTTCTGCAATACAAGAGATTATTGAACAACATAAATCTCAGCTCTGCTTTGTTTTTGGAAACGGCATAAACCGTTATTTCAGTAAGGAAAATATTACTTGGGATAAGCTTCTGATAGAACTTTGGAACAAATACAGTAAGAAAGCTAAATTTGAAAATCAGATTTTCAAAGGTATATCATTTACTGAGTTTTATGACGCTATTGATATTCAAAACACCACCAAAAAGAACTTTAGTGCTACCATTCAGAAGGATGTAAAAAACACAATGAGTTTATGGAAACATAATGATGAGCAGAATATCATTTTAAATAAAATATGTGCTTTAAACGCTCCTATACTAACTACAAATTTTGATGACTTAATTCCAAAATCAGCTCAACTTAAACCTTTTAAAATACCATATAAAGGGTTTACCGATTATTACCCTTGGAACTGCTATTTTAGTAATAAAAAGCTGAATAACCCTATTGATGGTTTTGGTGTTTGGTACCTAAATGGCATGATAAAATACCACAGAAGTATTAAACTAGGACTTTCTCAGTACATGGGTAATGTTGAAAGGGTTAGAAAAATGATGTACAAAAATAGAGGGGTAATTGGGAAAGAAGATAAACTTGCAAAAAAATGGAATGGTTATCCTACCTGGTTACATATTATTTTTAATAAATCGTTATGTATTATTGGTTTGGGATTAGAAGAAAATGAAGTTTTCTTTAGATGGCTTTTGATAGAAAGAGCAAAATATTTTAAAGCCTTTCCTAGTCAGAAAAAAGACGGTTGGTATATTACAGTAAAAAAAGAAGATGATAGTTTCTTAGGGAAAAAATTCTTCTTAGAATCTGTAGGCATTAAAGTTCTTGAGGTAGACAATTACGAAACTATTTACAAACACATTTGGCAATAAAATGGAGAACCAACAGAAGATCAATATTCTTCACGAAGAGATCAAAATTCAAATAGATAAAACGGTTAAACGAAGCAAAGAAAATAAATTAAAAGGCTTTGGAATTTATATTGCCATCTCTATTTTATCTGCTTTAATCACATTTTTAGTAGCTATAAAAGAGAGTATTCCTTCTACACCAGAAAATATAGATTTAATCAACTTCTCTATAAAATCATTTATTTTACTTGCGGGTGCTAGTATAACAATTTTATCTGCGTGGGAAGGTTTTTACAACCATAAACAATTGTGGTTAAATTATGGCGAAACTGCAAGTCAACTTAAAAATCTTGAATTCAAAATTCGATTATTGTCCGATGAGGAAATTAACAATAACGACACTGTTATTAGTCTTAGGTTAGAGCTAGAAGCAATCTTAGATAATGCCCGATCAAAATGGAAAGATTTAAGAATTGAAGAAGCCTCTATGAAAGATTAATAGTATTTTTTATTTCTTTAAACTAATTATTACTTACTATGAAAACTAAAATTTCTAGAAGAGACATTATTTTTATCTTTATCGGCGCTTTCTCTATGCTCTGTATAGAAGTAGCTCTTGACTGGGATCAACATCAAGCTGCATTCAAAAAAGGGTATGAAGCTGGAAGAAATTCTATAGAAAAAATTCAGTAGTTGAATATTTTTTTGACTAACACAAAAAACAACTCTCACCACATGTTACATGTTCCGAGAGTTGTTTTTAACGTTATTATCTAAGATAAGTTCAGACCATTGATCAAAATATTAAAATCAATTAAGACCAAAATTGTTGAAAATCTGTTTATCAATACAAATTCTAAGAGAACCAATCTCACCAATACAACACTAAAAATTGATTAAACTTCTTAAAATGTATTGTATCCCAATTTTCATTCAACAATTTGACGTCCTGGCCTAAACCGAAGAATCGCACACACAATGGTATTCTCCGCTTAAGAATACCTCTAATAATTGATAGTTATATATTCGTCCGTTTTCAAATACTCTTAGTGTGTTATATTTAAATAACTAATTGATACTTGCCCAAAATCAGAAGTATCCAATGATTTTCCTTTCATAGATTGTAAATACGTTCCGGCTTTAAAGTAATTTCCATTACTACCACAACCATTAAATCTATAAATTTCTGTAGCAGAACCACTACTTGAAATGTTATACAGAACAACGTTGGTGTTTTCAAAAATTAAACGGAAGTGCATTTCGCCACCTACTGTCCAATTTCCATCAATAAAGTCACCTTCGTTATCATCATTCTTTTCTGTAACCCATCCCATAATTTTTAAGCGAACTGCACCAGAAGATTGGTTAGGATCACCTTGGAATTGTACACGAATTACATCATCATAAGTATCAGAAGGACCGTGAATTTGTCCAAAACATACTTTTCCTGAACTTGGTAACTGGTCAACACGAACTTTCCATTCCATTCTGTTTGTTCCAGAATCACCATCCCATTCAATCTCATCAGAACCAGAAGAATTCATTTCTCTTAATTCTGTTCTTGGATTTCCTGATCCAGAAGATGTTGGATAACCAGCATAACATTTAAATGATACCCATTCGCCGTCTGTAAAGAACCAATTATCATTAGAATAAGTATCTAAATTTGGTGTATTGTCTACAAACTTAGGGCTGTTAAGTGTTCCAGAGAAAGCATTTAACTTCCATCCTTGCAAGTTTAAAATATCGTAAGGATATTCTCCTCCATTTGATGGTGGATCTGTTGGCTCTACAGGATCTGTTGGATCCACGCCTTCACCTTCTCCATCTGTACCATAAATTTCCGTTTCTGTAATACTATTCCATGTATTAGATGAGTTTCCGTACCCTATAATTTTTAAGTATCTACCGCTTACATTCGATAATGAAACTTCTTCTAATTCTAAAGAAGACCCACTTGATACACCTGAATGAACTACAGATAAATCTGTTGTTGCATCACCGGTTAATACTTCGAATGTACTCGAGCGTAAATTGCCTTTAAACCAAGCAATTTTTACTGAAGAAATGTTTTTTACACTTCCTAAATCATAAAGTATCCATTGTCCGTTGCCATTTGCAGACCAACGTGTAGATAGACTTCCATCAATAGTATTTGCTGGAACATTTCCATCATTTGCAGAAGCACTTACACTTGCTATTGCTAATTGCTCATTAGCAGTAGGTGGTGTAGTTTCTTCATCTGTAGATGCCAATGTAAAATCATCAAAACGTCCTTCACTACTGTTGTACTCTCCAGCAATTGTTACTGTTGAAGCATTACCTGTAGAGAAAGTAACTACCTCTTGTTTCCAAGAAGAAGCTGTTCCACTTCTCGATGTTTTTACGCCATTTACATAGGCAGCTATACGCCATCCGCCTTTTACATAAGCAGCTAACTCATAAGTGGTATTAGATTGTACATCTACTTCTTGAGTAAATTTACCACCTGCACCAGTTATTTTTGCAGACTTACTTCCAGAGTTACCTTCTCCTGATATTGAAGAGGGATCTGTATCGCTCCAACTAGACCAGCTACTTTCAAAGCTATTATTAGCAATTGAAACTGCTGTTCTTGCAGAACTTCCTTTTACTACTTGATCCTCTTTTTCAAGAGCACCCATTTCATCTTTTTGATTACAGCTAGACATTGCTCCTATTCCGCATAACAGAAAAGATAGCTTTAGAGCTATTGTTTTTACTTTACTCGACTGGTTGTTCATAATTCATTTAAATAGTGTGCTAAATTTATTGATGAAGTTAAATTGTAAGTGTTTGTTTAAAGTGGTTTTGCTTTCAAAAAGCGTTAGTAAATTGTCGACAAATTTTTGTTAGTTAACCGATATTAAAAACAATCGCACACACTATATTAAATGCCTTATATTTTAATGTGATATATTTAGATACGAGATGGAAACTTGCCCAAAATCAGTTAAATCAAAAGGTTTATTTTGCATTGATTGAAGGTAAATTCCAGCTTTAAAGTAGTTGTAATCACTTGCACAACCATTAAAACGGTAAATTTCCTTTTTCTCTCCGCTCTCTTCTATTTGATTTACCCAGACATTACTATCTTCAAAAATTAATTCGAAATGATATTCCTCGTCTAGTTTCCAATCACCCTCTAAAAAATCACCCTCCTTGTCATCATTTTCTTCAGTTACCCATCCCATAATTTTCAAACGTACGTCTCCTTCAGATTGGTTTTTGCCTCCCTGAAATTGTATACGAATTACATCATCGAAATCTGAAGATCTACCATGAATTTGTCCAAAACAAGCCTTTCCTGAACTTGGTAACTGATCTACCCTCACCTTCCATTCCATTCGGTTAGTACCTTTTGTACCATCCCAATTTAATGTAGAACTTCCGTCTGCAGTCATTTCTCTCAACTCTGTTCTTGGGTTACCAGAACCCGAAGAAGTTGGGTAGCCTCCGTAACATTTAAATGCTACAAATTGACCGTCTTCAGTAAAAAACCAATTCTCATTTTCATAAGTAGATAAATTAGAAATCTGATCTTCAAAAACTGGAGATTCTAATGTACCTGTAAAGGCATTTAGTTTCCAATTCTGAAGGTTCAAAATCTCATAAGGGTAAGGAAAGTTCGACTCTTCTTCGTTTTCTTCTTCAGTCTCCCCTTCGTTACTTTCTTCTTCTACTTCTTCTTCTACCTCTTCTTCTTCAGCCTCCTCAGTCTCTTTCTCATCAGAGGTAGTATCATCTGGCTTTTCAGCCTCTACCTCTTCTTCAAGGACTGGTGCTTTTTCATCTTCAATCTGATTGCATCCACAAGAAAAACCTATACCTGCAAGAGTCATCCAAAGTAAAAATGCAACTTTGATAAACTTTTTAATCGTAGTTGAATACTTCATTAGAGTGTTTGTTTGTTAGTAGTTATAGTATAGATTTTTTGATGAGAATACTTACACTAAAGCATAGCCGTTTTTCTCTGCTAAACATTGATTTGCAATGCTAACAACATCTTCTATTTTTGCTTTTAAAGCGTTGTAATCTCTTTTCGCAATTAGTTGCTTGTCCATTAATTGAGAACCAAGTCCCACACAATGAACACCTGATTTAAACCAAGCATCAAGATCTTCAAAAGTTGGTTGTACACCACCTGTAGGCATAATACTAGACCAAGGCATTGGGCCTTTAACAGCCTTTACAAACTCTGGTCCACCTACTTGAAGTCCAGGGAATATCTTTACTACTTCTGCCCCTAATTCTTCTGCTTTAGAAATTTCTGAAACTGTACCACAACCTGGCGACCAAGCTATTTTTCTACGGTTACAAATCTTAGCTATATCTTCGTTTAAGATTGGACAAACAATAAAGTCTGCTCCTTTCTGAATGTAAATTCCTGCAGTAACAGCATCTACAATAGAACCAATTCCTAAAATCATTTCTGGTGCAAATTGCGGTATTTTTTGTACTAAGTGATCAAATACTTTATCCGCATTATCTCCTCTATTTGTAAACTCAAATACACGAACACCTGCCTGATAGCAAGCATACAAAACATCCCAACACACTTCAGGACTTGGATGATAGTAAACAGGTACAATACCCACTTCTTTCATCTTTTGTGCTACTTCAATTCTAGTAAACCTAGCCATAGTTATCTATTTATCTTTTTGATACTACTCTTATCCATTATCTGGAAAACTTCTTGTTCTGTAGCGATGTTATAATCACCTGGAATAGATAGTTTATAAGCTGATGCTGCTAATGCAAAATCTAACGTTTTTTGATCGTCGTTAAAGTTTGTTTTACCATGTATATATGCAGCCATAAAAGAATCTCCTCCTCCTACTCTGTCAACAATAGATGGAATTTCATGAACATCTCCTTGAATAAACTCACAGCCATTATACGTTACTCCAGACCATCTATTATGCGATGCATTAATTGTCTGACGCAATGTAGTAACTACACAGTCTATGTTTGGAAATTGCTCTACTAAAGCCTCACTAATAAACTTATAGCAACGTTTATCAAAACCTTCAATGTACTCGTAATCACTCTCAGTAGGCTTAATACCTAAATACATGGCTACGTCTTCTTCGTTTGCTAAAACAATAGATGTCCCTTTAATGAGGTCAGGCATAACATCTTTAGGGTCAACGCCGTACTTCCAAAGTTTACTTCTATAGTTTAAATCACAAGAAACTGGAATACCTTTTCTATTTGCTGCTTGAATAGCCGCTAAACTTGCTTCTGCTGCTCCTTGTGACAAAGCTGGCGTAATACCAGACCAATGAAACCAATCTGCATCTTTAAGCAACTCATCCCAATCAAAAGTTGTAGCATCTATTTCTGTAAAAGAAGATCCTGCACGATCATAAATTACGCTACCTCCACGCAATGAGCCACCTTTCTCTAAAAAGTAGAAACCCATTTTGTTACCTTGGTATAAAATAGGGTCAATATTAACACCCCATTTTTTCACCTCTCTTACTGCCGATAAACCTAATTCGTCATTAGGTACAACAGTTACATATTCCACGTTATCGCCGTATTGAGCTAACGACATGGCTATGTTTGCTTCCGCTCCTCCCACCGTGGCTTCATAAGATGAAGCCTGAGAAAATCTTTGATTTCCTACTGGTGAGAAACGGAATAGTAATTCTCCAAAAGTTACTATTTTCATATGCTATGAGAACATTAGTCCCCCGTTAATATCAATGTTTGTACCTGTTACAAAAGAAGATTCTGAAGATGAAATACAAGCAACAAAGTTTGCTACTTCGTCCGCTCTTCCTTCACGACCTAACGGTGTACTAACCGCTACTTTTTCTCTAACAGCAGTATTTGTAAACGTATCGTGGAAAGTTGTTGCAATCATACCTGGGCATAAAGAGTTTACTCTAATATTCTTTGGTCCTAATTCTTTAGCCATAGAACGAGTGAACGTCATTACTGCACCTTTTGCTGTAGCATAAGCACTTGCACCTGGTCCACCACCATCTTTACCAGCTTGAGAAGCAAAGTTTAAGATAGATCCACCTGCAGGCATATGAGGAACAACTGCTTGTGTCATCAAGTATACAGAGTTTAAGTTCAATTGAATTACGAAATTGAAAAAGTTCAAGTCCATTTCATCAATTTTCTTTCTTGCTACAAGACCACCTGCAACGTTTACAAGAATATGAATATGATCACCGTATACGTCTAAAGAGTGTTTTACTACTTTTTGAACATCTACTGGATTTGTCATATCTCCTTGGCAAAGTGTTGCTTCTCCACCTGCTCCTTTAATTTCAATTAAAGTTTGAGTAGCTTGTTCTTCATTGTCAAAGTAATTGATAACTACTTTAGCTCCCTCTGCTGCTAATTTTTTAGATACTGCTTTTCCAATATCTCTAGCTCCACCTGTTACAATTGCTACTTTATTTGTTAAATCCATGTTCTTAAAATTTAAATGTGTTATTGTTATTATTTTATTGACTTAATATCCTTAGCAAGAAGATAAACTGAAGCAACTCCCAGCGGCACAAACGCTGCTATCATAATGAAAATAGGAGTATAAGAATAGCTCGATATCATTGGTACTAGGAAGTTCATAATGATTACAGAAAAGACACCTACTGTACCTCCTAAACCTGCTAAAGATCCTACCGATTTACCTGTAAATAAATCACTAGGGATTGTTTGAATATTACTAATTACAAATTGGAAACCGTACAATACTGCTGCTACAATTAGTACAAATTTTAAAGCCGTATCTGCTAAGAAAATTGTTGCTAATAAACCTACAAACATTATTACACCACCAATTGTAATGGTTTGTTTTCTTGCTTTATCAATAGAAGCTCCTCTTAGCATTAATTTACCAGAAAAATAACCTCCTGAAATACTACCTAACGCCGCTCCTACATAAGGAACCCAAGAGAAAAAGCCAATTTCTTTTACATTAAAGCCATAAGTATCTGCCAAGTATAACGGCATCCAACCTACAAATAACCACCATATTGGTTCTATAAAGAAACGTGATGCTAATACTGCCCAAGAAGCTTTATAAGATAAAATCTCTTTCATACTTAAACCTTTCTGTGGCTCTTCTTTCTCTTTACTATCATCTTGAGTTCCATCAAGAATATATTTTTTCTCTTTATCTGTAATCCATGGGTGTTTTGCAGGAATACCTTTGTTCATAATTAACCAAGGTGCAATCCATAGTAAACCTAATACACCTACAAACATAAATGTTGTTTGCCATCCAAAGCTTGCCCAAAGTATTGCAATTAGTGGTGGTGCTACTACAGAACCTAACGCTGCCCCAGAGTTAAAAATCCCTTGTGCTAAAGCTCTTTCTTTTACCGGAAACCACTCTGCATTATTTTTTACTGCACCTGGCCAGTTACCTGCTTCGCCCATACCTAACATTACTCTAAAAGAAGCAAAAGAAGTTAAACCTCTTGCTACAGAGTGAAGCATAGTAGCTATACCCCATACAGAAATTGAGATGACAAATCCCATACGAGTACCAATTTTATCAAACATCTTTCCAGATACTGACTGTCCAATTGCATAAGCAACCATAAATACATTAAGTATTAATGCATAGTCACTTTTGTCCATTCCTAAATCTGTAGAGATTGCTGGCCACATAATAGCCATTGCAGAACGGTCTATATAGTTAATTATTGTTGCTAAACATACCAATCCAATAATCCACCATCTTAATCCTTTTAATTTAAACCCTGATGATTTCTCTGTGGTTTTTTCTTCAGGTAAATCTTTTACTAAATTCTCCATAGTTATATTACTTTTTCTGCTTCCATATCTGCTATTAAAAGATTCTCGTTACATTCTAAATGCTAGACTGATTGAGATACTGTTCTTAATTCCACTTTTATTAACATGGAAGCTAAAAACGGTTTGTTTGCTTTTAATTTGCTTATTATACCTTTATTTTATTGCTCTAATTCGTTTTTAAAAAGGGTGAATGGACCACCCCATTTAATCTCTCTATTCTTGATAGTTAGGCGATGTTTCGAGTCATCGCTATGCTGTTTGTTTGATATAATGAAGGTCCATTCTTCATCTTGTTTGTTAGTAAAGTCAACTACTGTGTATTCTGATGTATTGTCTATTATTGTAATATTTGAAATGCTTCCTGCCGCATTATTAGCAAACTCACTTACTCTAGAATAATTTCCATGAGTTTCTAAAATAGATGCAAATAATGTCCTCCCTTTTTTCCCTTTCTTCTGAATAAAAAACGCTGGATCGTGTCTTAAATTAAAGTTAGGATCATTTGCTCCAATATGTGCAGTTATAATGTTATCTGACGCAGTAGTAGTACTTGTTAGTGTGAAGAATGTAGCTTTATCAAACCAATTGATTTGTGTTACTCCTTCTGCACCTTTTCCTTCTGCTTCTTTCCATAAATGTTGGAAACCATCCGTTTCTCCCATTGTTGATAACGTAGACGATTGTGTAAAATCAACATTCGTTTGCATTAGTTGTCCCTTATAATAATAAGGTAATAACAAGTCATGTTCTTCTTCAGAATTTACAGCAAATAGATCCAATACTAATGGATTTTCAAAACTACTATCTTTTAATAAAACAATAGTTCTGTGCAATTCTACTCCTTCGTAACAGTTGGTATCTTTTGCACTAACAACCTGTAAATTAGGATTGTCTATATCAAATATATATGACGATGGGGCAATAGCATCAGCGGCCTTTACTTTTCCTCTAAATTGCGATTTTTCATCGACAACAACCGTGTTATGAGCCACTGTCTGCTTTGCCCATGTCTTATTTTCTTTTAAGTAACCACCACCATCTTTTTGATTAATGTTTACCCATCTTGCTGCTCCATAATCTTGCAAAACTTCTTGCTCTCCATAAAACATACTGTATGATAATCTGTCAAAGTGACCATGTCCCATACCATGTTTTGCATATTTCATTATAAGATCAATTTCTCCTTCTTTATCTGCTCTTAGAATACCAATAGCACCTTCATCTCCTTTTGCTCCGTCTCTCAACATTACACTTTTCTTTACAAAAGGAACTGTTTTACCAGCCTTAATTGCTAAGGCTGCTTGCATACCAGAATAAATTAATGGCACACTCTTTTGTAATTCTATTAATGATAATAAGCTAGAGTCTTTACTTCCATATTGGAAGGCTAAAGATAAAGCTAATTTCAACTCTCTAGAAAAGTATGACATTCCTTTTTGAGCATCATTTAATGGAAAAAACTCTCCTTTTGCATTGGTCTGATTTAGAAGTGCATATACTCCTTTTATCAGTACCTCATTATTGTATTCAAAAATCTTTACATCAGGTTTTGCATTATCTAATGCCAATGCAAAAATTAAAAACGGATACATTGCATAACGTTGGTAATAAGGACCTTCTGTATAATACCCGTCAGGAGAAAAAGAGAAATCTATCTGAGCTAAAAAACCAGCTTCCTTTTGCCCTTTTAAAGTGATAGACCCCCCATCATTATCTTTTAATCCCTCCTTAGATATTGGCAATCCATACAATGCTTTCTGTACTAAGTCTTCGTTTTCCATCACTAAACCAATCATTCCAACGGCAGCATTTGCCCAAGTACTGTGATTATGCAGTCTATTAAAAAAACGAGGTGTTTCTACTGAAAGGAAATTGGCCATAGGAACAAACAATTCTTTATTTAATTCCTTTCTTTCCTTTACACTCAACCAATCGTATATGCAATCATAAGCCTGACTCACATATACTAACCAATTGGCATCGTTTAAACACTGCCAGAATAATTTACCTCTAGCGTACGACTTTGTAGAAGGATGTCTCTCCAATTTTGGATACATCTCTCTGTACTTAAATAATGTTTCTTTGACTAAGATGGCATACTTTTCTTCTTCTGTAATTTGAAAAAGAAGCCCTGCCTTCTGTAAAATCAAAAAGTTCTTTTTATGTTGTTCGTGCGTATATCCTCCAGCTAAATCTTTTGGTACAGGAACATCTAATCCTGTAGTCACAAATTGATCTACTTGCGCTCGTACTTTTTCAATAGAAGTATCAAACAAAGTTCCTTGCCCGAGTGCTGCTCGGATTTCAACGACCTCTCCTTTGGTAACAGACAAAGTAGGGTAAGCCTGTTGACCAAATAGAGGTGTCTGAACTATTATCGCTGAAACTAATATGTAAATAAATTCTTTCACTATTCTTTAGTTTATCACTTGAATATTCTTTGTAGTATAGCTGTTGTTATTCGATTGAATTTGTTCAGTGTTATCGAATACACAATTCTTCAAATTAGAAATAGGCTCTCCGTTTGTTAAGAATAATTTAACTGGAGCACTATCTTTCCAATTACAATCAGCTACTTGTAAATTCTGAACTCCGTGGAATGCTAAAGATGAGTGGTCTTTGTTTCTTTTGCTATTACCAACATCCGTGAAATCACATTTTGTAATAGCAACGTTAGGTCCAAAAGTACTTTCATCTGTTCCTCCTCTGTAAACGTCTGCAATAGTATCTCCTATTTTTGTAAACTTAGAGTTCTTTACTATTACATATTCTGCGTTATACATTCCTAAATCTTCAATTTCTTTATCTAATGATAGAATAGCACCTGTAACCTCTGTAAAAGTTGAATTCTCTATCAGTATCGAATCGGCCATTGTACTTGCATAAATCTTCAAGAAATTGAAAGTATGGTTGATATTTAGTTGCTTAATGTCACAATCTAGAGTAATAAACTTGTAGTTTTCGTTCATAGAATATTTACTCGTACTCACTACACAATTCCCTGATTGATCTGGAGAATCTGCTCCATCAATAACTAAATGATTTAGTTTTAAGGAACCACCATTTTCTATTTTAAAGAAAACTGCTTTTTCAGATTTAATTACTGGCTTCTCTCCTTCTGCTCCTCTAATTGTAATTGGGTGGTTTACAAAAAGTATCTTAGATAAACCATATACTCCACCTTTCTCCAATTCTAATATGTCTCCAGCCTCACTTTTCTTAGCTGCATCAATTAGAGTATCATCACCTGCCGCTACTTTAATTACTTTACCAGTATTAAATGTTACTTCTTTAATTTCTTTTTTATAATAAGAAGGACCAACTTCTTCTTTAGTTACAGGTAATTTAACATCACCTTTAAAGCCTATTTTCTTAAGTAATTTCTTTTTAGGAACACGTAAGCCAAATTCGTTTTCTTCTAACTGATAATCTACAAATGTAAAGCCTTCTTCTACTGGAGTATTCTCTCCGTTATTTACATAATTGTTTTCGAAATCAATACCTTCAATGTTATCATAAACAGTAAACAAATTAGGGTTTGTAGCTGTGAAGAAAAGGTTGTTTTTCATTGTTGATTCAATTGGAGTAGCAGATCTTTCTTTATCGCTTCCTGCACACAATTGAACGTGGTCTGAATCTATTAATAAGTTATTACTAATTTTTGCTCCTATTACCTGATTATATCTATTAATTGGCGAATTATAAATACCATTCATTACAACCAAGGCGCCTCTAAAACGGTAACCCGTTAAACCACTCAAATAATTATTTCTTACTGTTTGGTACTCATTAATAACTCTAATACCACCCGTATTGTGCTTTCTATTTCCTAAAAAGTAGTTTCCTTCAACTAATGTTCTTTCCCCATGACGAAGTGTTAGTGTACCTTTACACTCATCAAAAACATTATTTTGATAAGTATTTCCACACGATTTGTTTGATACAATTTCTAATTCTCCATCACATGCCTCAAAGTAATTGTTCTTAACAGTTGTGTTCGAATTACTTCTAGAATAATGGCTTGTACCAATACGTAAAGTTTCTCCGCCATTACTTCCTAAATTCTGACGTCCACCAAAGTAATTATAAGCAATTACATGGTTATTTTCTAAGCTCTCTTTACTGTTTAATCTTACAGCAAGAGTTACTCCTTTATTTCTTTTTCCTACTAATGCATTGTGATCAAATGAATTGTTTTTACCAAAAATCTCTACCCATTTGTCACTGTCATATCTTTCAGAATTACTGTAATCTTCTACCACACAATTTGTTACTCTGCAATTGTAAGCTAATTCTTTAGAAGAAGTACGGAAACTAATTACAGAACTTGTTGGTGTATAACCATTTCTAAAAACTAAATCACTTACTACTATATAGCTACCTGAGATACGTAAATAAGACTGTCCTTCTAAGAACACCTTCCCTGGTGTTTCAGCTTTCAATACAATTTTATTTTCTTCTGTGCCTTTTCCTTTCAGTTTGATTTCAACATCTGTCCATGTTCCATTCTTTAATAAGATTACTTGACCAGGTTGAACCTCTTTTAATGCTTTTGATAATTCCTCTTTATTGTTCACCAGAATTTCTTCTGCTGTAACCATGTTTGCATGAACAAATAAAAGAGTGAGTAAAATTAGGATTGAAGTAAGTGTAATTTGTTTCATTTCTATGTTGTTTATTCCTTTTGTGTTGTAATGTGATTTTTATAGACGATCCACCCAGCCGAAGCTGAGTGAATCTAAAATAATCTATATGGAATACTCTTTAATCAACTTTTTTGATTTCCACTAAGTCATAGCGGCCTGTAACATCACCAGGTAAAAGGTAAAAACGTAAATTTTTAGTATTTACCGCTGTTTCGATGATGAAACTTTTGTAAACATAATCAGAAGCATTAGGTGTTAATTCTATACCTTCTTCTACAAATGTTACTCCGTTATCTGGATCTTCTAATAAAAAGTTACCACAAGCTGTTCCTGAGCTAGAAGCACTTACATAATGGAAACTTACATTGTAAGTTACACCACCAGTTACTTTAATTGTCTGATCTAAAACGTGAGTAGCTGACTCTAACTTAGCTCCTGTTTCTCCATCAGGAGGTGTTGGCGAATCTGAACCTGAAAAACTTCCCCAAACGCTACGGTCTTTGCATTCAAAACTTTTACAAGCAAATTCTGGAACTAATTCATCTACAATTGAGACCGTAATTACAGTGTCACTTTGTACACCATTACCATCAGTTGCTTTTAGCATTACATCGTAACTTCCTTCTCCTGGAAATACATTAGATGGTTCTTGTTCTTCTGATGTATTACCGTCTGCAAAGTCCCAAGTAAAATTACTTGCACTAATTGAAAGGTTAGTGAAGTCTATTTGCTTAAAGTTCTCTGTACTCGACTTATAACTGAAGTTTGCTGATGGAGGAGTTAAATCTGGAATAGATCCAACACCTGGCAATTCTTCTGTACATGCAGTTACTGAAAATAGTGCTGTAACTGCGACAAATATATTTTTTGTTAGCGTAGTGCTTAATTTAATTTTCATGATTCAATTTTTGTTAGCGAAAAAATGATTTCAAAAAATGCTGATTTAGTAACCAGGGTTTTGCGTTAAAACACCAAAGCTTGTATCAATCTCTCTTTGTGGAATAGGTAATAATAACTTAGTTCCATTAAAAGTGAATCCATTAGCTGATGCAAAATCTCCCATTACTTTTTCAGCGTCGCCAGATCTTACTAAATCATATAGTCTATGGTTTTCAAAAGCCAATTCAACTCTACGTTCATTAAATAGCATATCTTTAGTTAAAGTAGCCGAACCATCTGTTGGTAAAGTAGAAAGGTTTACTCTTGAGCGTATCATGTTATAAGAAGCAATAGCACTTCCATCAGTCGTTTCTGATTGCCCTGCTAAAATAGCTTCTGAATGCATTAAATAAACATCTGCCAAACGTAAGATTACCCAATCGTTACCACATAATCTGTTATCTGAAGAAGAAGAGATAAACTTTCCATTTTCTTTTACATCTTCAGGATTATATAAAACACCAATTCTTTCTGTGTCAGTTGTTCCTACTGCAGCTACTAAATCAGACGTTACATAGTTTAAACCACTATTTCTACCCAAATTTGTAAACTCATAAGAGAAATCTTGACTTTCTACAGCATGGTCATTTAAGAACTGTACTGCAAAAATTATTTCAGAATTTAATTCACTGTAGAAAACATCTCTATACGATGCTGCTAAGCTGTAATCTCCGCTTCCAACAATTGCTTCTAATAAAGTTCTTGCTCCAGTGTAATCCCCTCTTGTTAATTTAACTTTCGCTAATAACGCCTGAGCTGCTCCAATTGTTGCACGACCTTCTTCAACATTTCCTCTAGAAGCTAATTTAGAGATTGCATCATTTAAATCAAGTTCAATTTGATCTAAAACAGAAGAACTTAAAACTTTAACTTGTCCAACTTCTTCACCAGGTACGATCACCTTAGTAACTAAAGGTACATCACCAAAACCTCTTGTTAAATTAAAGTAAGCTAATGCTCTTATAAATTTAGCTTCACCTTCAAATTGAGCATTCAACTCGACGTTAGAAACAACATCAAGGTTTTGTAAAACTTTGTTTGCTCTAAAAACAACATTGTATAAATCTGTCCAATAAGTAGACAAAGTACCGTTGTTTGGAGATACATCCATTGTTTCGAACTGTGCCCATTCTCCTTCACTATTTTTAGTTTTAGAGTTATCTGAACGCATTTCTGTTAAAGCAAACTCACGTTGAACTACATTTTGAAGACCATCGTACATTGCAAAAACTGCAGCTTGAACCTCCTCTGTATTTTTGTAGAAACCATTATCTCCAATTGCAGACTTAGGTTCTAAATCTAAAGAATCTTGACATGAAGTAAAAAATGATACTCCAATTAAAAACGTCAATCCGATTAATATATTTTTCATTATTATTTCTTTTTAGAATTGAAGATTTATACCTGCAGAATAAGATCTGTAAATAGGTGCTGCACCTCTTTGGTAACCATATGTTAATGGCGAATCTAAACCTTGGTTTACACCTTCAGGATTATAACCCCTATAGTCACTACCCATAATATAAATCAAGTTCTGTCCAGATGCGTAAACTCTAGCACTCTTAATACCAACCTTAGAAATCCATGATTTAGGCAAAGTGTACCCAATGTTTAAGTTTCTTAATGTGATATAAGAAGCATCCATTACGATATCATCTGTGAAAATTCTTTGAACAACTTTATCCGAATCTTTAAAGAAGTTAGGGTTAGTTTCGTCAGTGATATAATCTTGGTTTGAACTAAACTGATTATTTACATATTGAGGGTCCATGTTTCTAACTTTAGCACCATGAGAACCTTGGAACATGAAACTTAAATCAAAGTTTTTGTAGCTCATTGTGTTTGTAACAGACCAGATAAATTTAGGGTATGGAGATCCTAAGATTGTTCTATCGTCTGAATCAATGATACCATCACCATTTAAATCTTTAACATAAATGTCTTGAGACTGTCCGTTAATTGGATAGTAAGGATTTTTGATATTCTCTAAAGGAATTTCTTTTTCCACTACGTATCCGTAGAAAGATGCTACAGGATTACCTTCTTTTGCAATCCATTCTGCAGGACGTTTAGAATCTACAGTTGAGATTAGCCCGTCTGCACCTGCCATACTTACTAAGTTGTTCTCGTTATAAGAAACATTACCTGTTGTACTCCACTTAAATGAAGAAGTAACAATATTAGTAGTACGAACTTCTACTTCAATACCTTTATTTTCTACCTCACCAAGGTTAACAATTGCATCGCTAAATCCAGTTGCTGAAGGGATAGGTCTGTTCATTAATAAATCTTGGCTATTACGTTTATAGAAATCAACGCTTAAGTTTAATTTATCTTGGAAGAAACCTACTTCAACACCAGGGTTTATTTCAATTGACTTTTCCCACTGTAATTGAGGGTTAGAAAGTGTTACTTGGTTAAAACCATTGTAAATGTTACCATTAAATACTGATCCTACAGGCTCTACTAAACCAATATGAGGATATCTACCAATAGAATTGTCATCTCCGTCATTACCAGTTACACCGTAACTTACTCTTAATTTTAAGTTACTAATTACTGAACTAGATTTTAAGAATGCTTCCTCAGATACTCTCCATCCTAAAGATGCAGCAGGGAATACACCAAATTTATTGTCTTGTCCAAATTTAGAACTACCATCAGTTCTTGCACTTACAGAAACTAAGTACTTATTATCATAAGCGTAGTTAACACGACCTAAATAAGATACTAAACCTTTTTGTGTATGCTCTGTTCCTGCTCCAGTTACGTTAGTAGCTGGAATAGTTTGGATATAATCAAAATTATAACCGTTTGCTTCTACTTCACTATATTTAGCATCCCAAAATTCATAAGCAAAACCTGCTACAGCATTAATTGAGTGCTTATTACCAAAGTTTTTATCGTATGTTAGAGTTTGCTCTGCAACAATGTGGAATTGGTTGTATTGGCTATTAAAAGCTGAAGTACCCGCCTCCTCATTTCTTGATGCTTTCACACCTGTAAATCTTTCGTTTGTAGAGTTTTTATAATCTCCACCTAAAGTAGATCTAAATGCTAAACCTTTAGCAATATCATATTTTAAGTACATGCTAGTAAATAGCTTTGTTTGGTACTTCATATAATTACGCTCTTGTACTTTTGCTAAAGGAGATGCATTAGATGTTGTACTAATATCAGTTCCTCCAGATTCTACAGATTCGTTATTATCAAGATCATAATCATCGAACATACGTTCCATAGCATAATCTCCAACCTGTGCATCTGCCCATCTACCTTCTTCTCTAAGACGGTTTACATATTTGATGCTATTCTCGTCAATTCTTTCTGGTAACCAAGGTGATTGTCTAATCGCATCATGAAGTCCAACTGGAAATCTTCTTTGCTTACTATAAGATGGGTTTACTTTTAAACCAAACTTTAAACGGTCGTTTACTTTAGTGTCTAAGCTTAATCTAAAGTTGATTTTTTCGTAGCTATCCGTTAATAATACACCTTCATCTTTTAAGTAACTACCTGATGCACTATAGTTTGTCTTCTCTGTTCCCCCTCTTGCTGATAACGAGTGGTTTTGAATAGTACCACCGTCCATCATTACTTCGTCCCATGCTGTTTCAGTACCTAACTGATTGATATATTTCATTCTATCTGTTAGCTCACCTTCGTTATTGTTTGATACAAATGAAGTCCATTCTCCAACTGTTTTTAATACATCGTTCTTAGGAACTGATTTTGTACCAAAGTATCCGTTATAAGTAAATGTTGCTTTACCTTTCTTACCTGATTTGTTTGTAATTAAGATAACACCATTTGATCCTCTTGAACCATAAATAGCTGCAGAAGAAGCATCTTTTAATACTTCAATAGATTCTACATCGTTCATATCTAAACTACCTAGGTAATCTTGGTCTACAACAATACCATCTACAACAATAAGTGGGTTTGGTACAGATGTAATAGAACCTACACCCCTAACACGAATTGTTGGTGCTCCACCTGCTTCTGGGTTAGTCATCTGGATATTTACACCAGAAACTTGACCTGCTAAAGCATCATCAACTCTTGATAATGGAATTTGATCTAAGTTCTCATTAGTTACTTTTGATACAGCTCCTGTCAAATGTGATTTTTGAACTGAACCATATCCAACGACAACGATTTCGTCTAACTGACTTAATTCTTCTTCTAAAACTACATTGATTTCAGATTGACCATTCACTGCAACTTCTTGCGATTTACAGCCAATAAAAGAAAACATTAATACATCTGTAGAGTTAGTAAGTAAAGAGAAATTTCCGTCAAAATCAGAAATAGTACCTTTACTTCTTTCGGCATCTTTTATTATAATAGATACCCCTGGTAATGGAAAGCCATCTTGATTTACTATTCGACCATTAACTTTAACTTGATCGTTTTGTGCCAAAAGATCCGCGGGATATAAAAATAGTAAAATCCCAATAGATGCTAGTAATAATTTAAATGTGTTGTTCATTTCAATTTCATTGAAGAGTTAGCTCTTAGTATGGCATAATTGGTGTTCAATGTTACACGATATAACATGGTCAATTATCTACTAAAGCGTATTTTGCTCATTGGTAAAATAAATAGTTTGCTTAGGCAGGTTGGTTGTTCGTTTGTGAATACACTTCTTTGTACGTATCTTTGTTTACAAGGAAGGAATGTTTTATAAGGATGATTTTGCCGATGACCCCTATTATCACAACCTGACTGTTTGGATTAACTGCCTGTTAATCCATTTTTTTTATCCTAGTTTTTGTTTCTACATAGGCTACTTTACATGTTTGGATGTTGAATAATTTCCTTCAGATGTTGGAACATCGCTTGTTCAGCCTTTTCAGGATCTCTGTTAGAGATGTGTTCTAAAATTGCATAATGCTCATCTAACGCTCTTGAAGGTTTGTTGCCAGAACAAATTTCCTTCTCTTTAAAAAATGTAATGATGTCTGGTGCTACTATCATCATTAATGATTTTAATACAGAATTCTTACTTGCTTCGGCTATTTTCATATGGAACATTAAATCATGCTCCACATTATCTTTTCCTTTCTTAACAGCGGTCTCATAAGCAGTTAATGCACTACTTATAGACATAATATCTTTATCATCTCTTCTAATTGCTGCATATTTTGCAGTGTTTGTTTCTAAGATTACTCTTGTTTCAACTAGAGAGTTAAAATCACTACCTTCTAAATCTAATACGTCAGTTATTAAGCCTTCTAATGCAGAAATACCAAAACCTGCTACTACAGTTCCACTTTGTGGCAATGTTTTTAATATTCCATAAAACTCTAACTTTCTTATTGCATCTCGAACATGTGTTCTACCAATTGCAAAATGTTCACTTAGCTTTCTTTCTGATGGTAATTTATCACCAGGGTTTAACTGTCCAGAAGATATTAAAGATTTAACTTGTTTAATAATCTTATCAACTGGCTTCTCAATTTCTATTTTTCTAAACGTATTAAAGATCGATTGTTCCATGATATATTTATTTCTTAGTAACTGGTTAACCAATTTTTTCTTGGCGAAAAAAAAATTAAACCAATAATTCTTCTTTTTAATTAAATAATAGCTTTCAAACTATTTAAACTGACTTCCTAACCTAAATGGCTAAGATATTACCAATTGCTCTACTTTAATCTTTAGTGAATTTCTTCACTTTTTCTTGCTGCTTTTTGGTGACCTAACAATTAGGTTACCAACAACTGGTAGACCAATTAAGAAATATTTAGATTTACATGCAAGTCTTTTATGAAAAAAAAGAGAAAATAATGTAAAAAAGACACTTACTTGCATTCATAACACCACGCACTAGACTTTATAGACGGAATTTAGATACGAAAGAGATTTAAAATTTAAATGAGTAAATTCACTAAAATCATACAAATCTAAATCCATTATGAAAGTAATTTTTAAAGTATGAAAGGGAGTAATAATTTTGATTATTTGTCTTTATCTAATTTTCACAGTTTCTGGTCTTGTAGTAAAGTGGTAAAGTCAATATCCAATTGACCACTCAAGAAATTGATAATCCAATTAATTGATGGTACTTTTTATAATGTATATATTATTAGACCTTCTAGCTCCAAAAGTTACTATAAATTCATTCTTAGAAACGGCTCCTCATATAAAAGAGATACTTTAATGGTAAATGCTTTTTCTAAGTCTTTAATCCAAGCTGTAATTAGAGGTACGGTCATTTTACCTATTGTATGAATTTTATAGGCAACCAAAAAATAACATGATCAAAGTACTTTTGGATGGACTTCAAAAATAGATTTTAAAGAAGTGTACAAGTAGTAATTGAGGTACTTGCACACTTTTTTATTTTTACTGATCAAATAAGTTTCACTATTCAAACCACAATTCTTATTTTGCTTTGTTTAATTTACACAACAGGTTATGTACAGAAAATTCGGTTTTATAGTAGTCACTTTTTTATTGTTATGTCAATTAGTAATAGCACAGTACAAGTATGCTCCTACTAATTTTCCACCTAAAGAATTTCATAAAGAAAGAAGGGAGCTTCTAAGAAATAAGTTACCTAAAAATTCTGTTGCAGTATTTTTTGCTAATCCCATTAGAAATAGAGCCAATGATGTTGACTATGTTTATCATCAGAATCCTGATTTATACTACCTAACAGGTTATAGAGAACCAAACGCTGTGCTTTTACTTTTTTCTACACCTTATCAATTAGAAGATGGTAATACTTGTTCCGAATTACTTTTTGTTGAAGAAAGAGATTCTATTGATCAGATTTGGATTGGAGCTAGTTTGACAATTAAGGAGGTTAATCAAAAACTTGGTGTTGAAAACGTTTTACCCATTACTGCTTTCTCTAAATTCAATTTTAAGTTCGAAACTTTTGATAATGTACTCACTTATGATCCTCCTAGAGATGTACGTAATAATATATACAATCCTTTTGATTTATATGACATTATTCAAAATTTTAAACAAAAAACAGCTTACCCTCCTTTTTTAAACCCTGCTTCAGCTTATCTTTATAATTTAATGCGTTCTACTACTATCGAAAATCAAATGATTATTGCACAAGATGTTGCTTTGGAATTAAGGAATACTGCTGTTTTACGTTTAGATAAAAACATAATTAATTTTATTTCTGCAGCATCTCCAGAACAAAGAGTTAAAGTAGCTCAGCATTTACCAAATACAAATATAGATATCATAACACTCGATAGTTTAATGAAGGACCTTAGAGAAATTAAGGCTCCTGTAGAAATTAAACTTACAACTAAAGCCATCAAAATTTCTGCTATTGCACAGATAGAAGTAATGAAAGCCATGAAACCGGGAATGTCTGAAACAGAAATACAAGGTATTCATGAGTTCATTTTTAAAAAATACGGTGCAGAATACGAAGGTTATCCAAGTATTGTTGGAGCAGGAGAAAATGGATGTATGCTACATTATATAGCCAATAACAAACCAAATGTAGAAGATGGAGAACTGATATTAATGGATTGTGGTGCAGAGTACAGAGGGTATACTGCAGATGTTACAAGAACAATTCCTGTAAATGGTAAATTTTCTAAAGAACAACGCACACTTTATGAACTTGTACTTAAAGCACAAGAAAAAAGTATAGCAGCATGTAAAGAAGGTGCTTCTTTTGATGAAGTATATACAATCTCTACAGATATTATTGGTAAAGGGTTATACAAACTCAAAATAATTGATTTCCCAGAAGACTATGCAAGATACTTTCCCCATGGATTAATGCATCATATTGGTTTAGATGTTCATGATAAAGGACATTATACTACATTAAAAAAAGATATGATTGTAACCGTTGAACCTGGTATTTATATTCCTGAAGGAAGTGAATGTGATGAAAAATGGTGGGGTATTGGCATAAGAATAGAAGATGATATCCTAATTACTGATGCTGAACCTATAAATTTATCTGCAAGAGCACCTAGAAGTATAGAAAAGATTGAAGCAATTATGAAAGAAACTAGTATTTTTGATCAATTAGATTTACCTATTTTAAAATAATCTTTAGTCAGAACAATATTTTATAAATCTATCGGTTTTCTTTATAGCAATGTCGCTATCTTATGAGATTAATAATCTTCTCGATATTACTTATTTTCAACACATCATTTAAACAAACTTCTACTGTGTTGAATTACGCCCTACTTGAAAACTCTATTGAGATTGAAAAGCAGGGGTTCAATAAACTCAATTCATCTTTACATTACGAGCTAAATGTGTCTTACCCAAAAGTAATGTATACTAATAAAATAGATGTTGAGCATAAAATAAATCTTGATATACAAGGCATTATGGCTTTTGCTATTTCTGATTTCCTATCAAAAACAAGATCCGTAAAAATTGATAAAGGTGTTTTAGGTTTAAGTTATATGAACCTAAACTATAATGTACATTTTAATAATAACGGTATTCTAAGTTTATGCTTTGATAAAGAAACTTTTTATAACGGCTTAGATGGTGTTCGTAAATTATCTGTAACATATAATTATGATGTAAATGATAAACGAAAAATTCAGTTAAAAGACTTATTTAAAACAGGAGTTGATTACTATTCTAGCTTAAATAAAATTATTAAAGAGAAATTAGGCAATGGAGCAAAGGTATCTTCTGATGCTGTAAATACATTTTGTATCACTAAAGAAGGCTTGTACTTTCCTTTAGACATTAAAAAGTGTAGAGGAAAAAAATGTCCTGATTTTATCAAAATAAACTGGTCAGAATTACAAGAAATTCTCTCACCGTATATCTCTCAAAAAAAGGACATTTAATTGTTGTCTTATCTAAGACTTTATGCTTCTGGGTCTAGTTCTATAACTTTCCCCTTTTTACTTTTCTTTCTAAAAATTATAGAATTAATTGTTTCTACTTCTTCTGCATCAAAGTCTTCAAACCAATCTTTCATTTTCTCTACAGCAGCATCTTTGTGCTCTTCTTTTAAACACACCGTTAGATAACTAATTGCTGCAATAACAACAGAAAAATCATCGCTAAAGCCCACAATTGGAATAAAATCTGGGATTAAATCCAATGGTAATAATAAATAGCCTAAAGCACCCGCTATTGCTACTTTAGCTTTTTTAGGAGTCTCATCATCAATGTACATGTAAAATAACAGTAAGCCTGCGTAAACAACCTTTTCACCTGCTTTTTTGGCCATGTCAATTAAGGAATCTAAGAAATCGCTTTCTTTAAAGTATTTTATATATTTTTCTGTATTTATATCTTGAAGCCCCATATTCTAATTTAAATTTGTTGTACACTATTAATTTTACGAAAATAGCTATTTTTTGTTGCTCTATGCTCCTTCTCCTCCATCATCATTACTAGAGCTCCCTTCGTCGTTTCCTCCAGAAATATACATATCGTGTAAAGAACCTTTGTAAGTAGGTTCTTCATCAAAATATGTATCAAAATCAATTTCTTCTTCGTCGCCTTCTTGTACCCTTTTGTTTTTAAGTAATTTTGAAAACTGAGGGAGAAGTTCTTCATCAAATATAGGAAGCAGAACAACGAATGAGCCCATTTCTGCAACAATTTTCATTTTGCTTTCTTGTGTCATAGATGATTGGTAAGCAAACTGTCTTTCTTTTAAAAAGGCAATAGCATCACTTACTAATAATCTACCTTCTTCTGTCAATTTTAATTTAGAAGAAAACTTATCAAAAAAAGATGACGAAATATATTTTTCGAGATAAGGATTACTTTTGACGTTTTCTTTTAAAAATTCTTCTGCTGGAATTTCTCCTCTAACTTTCTCTAAAATTGATTTTACAGAATATACTGTAGTAGTATCCTTTTTAAGGATATCAATAAATGGTTTTTCGAAAGACCTAGGACTAAAATTATCAAAGTTCTTCCCTCTTCTTAAGTACGTTAACTTAATGTCTTTATTAACATCACAATAACCATCTAACACTCTCTCCATCAATAAATAAATTATAGAATACCGCATTAATAAACGACCATCTATTGAACTAGATCTCGTTAATAATGCTACTTCTGCTGGTCTTAATTCTCTAAAATCCATAATATTTATATTTGAATGGTAATGTGGTTGTGGTTAAGGGAAACTTCTACTAATTAGGCATAAATTTAAAAACAGGATACCTTAAATAAGACTTCTCTTTATTATCAGAACGTTCATAGATAAAATTTAGTTGAGCATAAGCATCATTTTTCAAAGAAGGGTTCTTTTTGATTTCTTTATCTAAAGCAATTCTTAAACTTTCATCAGCTTTTATCATTTCGGCAGCTTTATCTTCAAAAACATAAGCAGAGAAATGTTCTTTTTGTTGTAAAATAGGATCAAAAAAGTTCCATGCAAAGTAACTATCCATAGCTTCAGGAGTAAGGACTTCCATTAGAAACCTAATTCTTTTCTGATCAGCTGATATTAAATAATCTCCTTCAAAAAACTGTAATTCTTCCTTTTTTGTTATTGTTTTAACCGAATGATGCAAATAATGCCCTTCGTAAGGTGATTTTACTGTTTTATACGATTCTATATATTTCACATCAACAGCAAACTTTTCATCTGCTTTTAATTGAGTGACTTTTACGCCATTCAATTTCAAAAGATCAATAATTGCTTTCCATCCTCTTGGAATAATAAAAGATAGTGGCTTAGGTTCATACTTTGTCACTTTTAAAGAAGAGTAAAATGGAATTGCTTTCTCATAAGGAGCTGTTCTGTCATAAAATAAACGAGGCAGTCCACTTACTTCACTTTTTATCATTTTTCCTTCATACCCTTTAAAAAAAATGGTATCACTTTTAGATTTATCTACTTCCCAGGCAATAGGAAATTCATCTTTGTGAAGATCATCTTTAAATTGTGCTTTTCTATTCTCTTTAAGTTCTGCTCCATATTCACCTAAAAACCCAATTACATTTTCTAAAAATAAATAAGTTGCTTCTGTACGTTGTTTAAATGGTTTTAGCATATGTGTTTCGATCACATAACTAGGTGTATTAAACAAAGCTGTATATCCTGAAGAGTAGCGAGGTGAATCAAAAAATTGGATGTACCCCTTATCTGGGGTTGTTCCCCATACATTTACATAAGGTGCAATTGGAAGATTATTTTCCAACATCTTTTCTTCTAAATAGGGGTTCATTTTTCTTTTTACAAACTCTCCAACTACACCACCCAACTTCTCTTCATGAGACGCCAAATACGTTAATGTATATTGATAATCTGCTCCATTACTCACATGAGTATCTATAAAAAGGTCTGGTTGCCAAACATGAATAATCTCAGCGAGTGTCTTCATGTTCTTAGAATCCATTTTGATAAAATCTCTATTCAAATCTAAATTCTGAGCATTTCCTCTAAAACCATAAGAAGTAGGTCCTTCTTGATTTGCTCTTGTTCCCGAATTTCTGTTTAAAGCTCCTCCAATATTGTAAAATGGAATTACTGCAATAATGGTGTTCTTAGGTATAACCTTTGATTTTTTTTGAAGAATATCTCTCAAAAGCATCATACTAGCATCAACACCATCAGGCTCTCCGGGATGAATTGCATTATTAATTAACAATACATTGCTCTTTTTTAAATCTGAAGGAACAAATGCCCCCTGAGAAGAGTAAATTCCTAAATGTATTGGCTTTCCTGCATCTGTATCTCCGTAAGTAAATACACGAAATTCATCATAAACTGATCCTAACTTTTTAAAGTAAGCGATACCTTCTTCGTATGTAAAAGTTTCTAATCCGTTAGATTTTTCAAAAGGTGTTACCCAATCCTCTTGCTTTTCTTTTTGCTGAGGGGTTTTACTTTTAGTACATGAGATATTAAGTAGCAATACTGCTCCAATGATAAAAAAATATTCTTTCACTATAATTATTTTAATAAATAGTTGCCCAAACCTTTTATAAAGATCTATTAAATTAATTGATTCTTCAAAGTTTCTATAAATTGTATCACGATCAATGAAAAATTTCTCAAATAGATATTAACTTTTCTCATACATGAAATGAACGCTTCAATAAAAAAGATAATATACGGCTTACTTTCTATTGTTTTAATAATTTATATCTCTGTTTCTTGTTTTGGTTATAAGCAAATTGTTTTAATTAATACACACCAAGGAAACAGTAGTCTTGAAAAAGAAATAAAAAGCAAAACTTTTGATACAAAACTACTTTCGGAGTGTAAACAAGAAAACTTTAAGGTGCATTCATTATTTGGGTATGATTTACAAGGTACTTATATAGAAGCCCCTACAGACTCTTTAGGGTTGACTGTAGTTTTAGTACACGGCATTAAAAGTGACCGATGGAAAATGATGCGTTACGCTCAAATTTATTTAAAACATGGAATTGATGTTCTATTATATGACCAAAGAAAACATGGTTTAAGTGGTGGTAGTCAAGAAAGTTACGGTTACTTTGAAAGCCAAGATTTAGAACAAATTGTACAGTGGGTAAAAAAGAGAAAACCAAAAGATATGATTGCTGCCCATGGAGAATCTCTTGGAGGGGCAACTGTATGTATGCACTCTGGTATAAATGAAAGTACACATTCTGTTAGTTTTTACATTTCTGATTGTGCATATTCTGATACCCCCGAATTATTAACAATGAGAGCTAAAAAAGATTTTGGAGTACCTGATTTAGGTTTTATCACTACTACTAGTTTTTTAGCTAAAATTAATGCTGGGTTCTTTTTTAGTGATGTAATGCCTATTGAAGCAGTAACGATTTCTAAAGTCCCTATCTTATTTATACATGGTGATAAAGATAATTACATACCAAAAGAAATGAGTATAGAAATGTATAATGCAAAACAAAATGGCGAAAAATATTTATGGTTGGTAGCTAATGCTGTACATGCAAATTCCATAACAGTAGCTCCAAAAGTGTACGAAACCAAAGTAATGAATTATGTAAATACTATAGTTTCTCAATTAGCTGAGTAATAAAACATTCTGATAATATTGATGTTACATTCAAAATGTATGTATATTCACTCATTAAATAAATAACATAAACACTCATGACAACACTCGAAGAAAAATTAGAAAGTAGAATTTCTCAAATTGATATTAAAGTAAGAAGCTATCATATTGATAGTTACAACCACGTAAACAATATGCGTTACATGGAGTTTTTAGAAGAAGCTCGTTGGTCGCATTTTGAAAACAACTCTTCTTTAAAAGTGTCTCAAGAAGAAGAAACTAGCTTTGTAATTGCTAATTATAACATCAATTATAAGTATCCTGCAATGATGAATCAGACACTTGAAGTGAAAACTAAAGTAGAAAAAATTGGTTCATCAAGTGTTGTCTTTCATCAAGAAATGTTTATTAAAGAAACAGGTAAAAAAGCACTTGATGCTCATGTAACACTAGTTGCATTTGATATTAAAACGCAAAGACCTAAACGAATTTCAGATCGAATTAAAGACGAATTAGTAAAATAATAAATCAATAATAATCTTAATAGTATGGCTTCAGCACAACATAGATTGCTAAAATTAGCATTAAATGTGTCGTCAATGATGTTTCCGACACGTAATCTCAATCTCACTTTATTGAGAGAGTCGACAGAATTGATCTCGCTTGTTGCCCTTTTACCTTGGGGTGTTAAAGCAAAAAAGTTTAACGTATCTAACTTAGATTGCGAAATAATAGAACCCGTACGTAAATCTGATACTAAAAAAGCTTTATTATATCTACATGGTGGTGGTTACGCCATTGGTTCGTCTCAAACTCATAGATCAATGGTCGGAAAGTTAGTTGACGAAACACATGTAACAGCACTTCTAGTTAATTATAGAAAAATACCTACTTTTCCCTGCCCTGCTGCTATAGAAGATGCATTAGTTGGCTATCAATATCTTCTTAACAATGGTTACTTACCAGAAGAAATTGCTGTTGCAGGAGATTCTGCAGGTGGTGGACTAGTTTGTTCGCTGTTCTTTATGCTCAAAGAAAGACAAATTCCGTTACCAAAATGTGGAATTTGTCTTTCTCCTTGGGTAGACCTTTTACATATGGGAGAATCTAGTGAAAAAAATAAATACTCCGACCCTTTTGTAAAAGTAGATGAAATGCACAGATGGGCGAGTGTTTATGCAGGAGATAAACCTTTAGACCATCCGTATGTATCTCCTCTTTATGGTGATTTAAGTAACTTCCCTCCTATGTTAATTCAAACTTCTACAAACGAGATTTTACACGATGATAGTAAGCGTTTAAAAGAAGCATTTGAAAATGTTAATGTTGAGGTAAATTATCAAGAATGGGACGATTTAATCCACTGGTGGCAACTATTTTGGCGATTTATTCCAGAATCTGAAGATGCACTAAATAAAGTTGCAAGTTTTATAAACTTTCACCTAGATCCTACGTACAAACAGGTAGATGAAAAATTCATTATCAAAAAATGAAATGATTGTTCATTCACTTATTTTTCCTATATTTGCATAAGCAATAAGGTAAATAAGTAATTGACTCTCAGATTTAATTACAAATAATAATAATAACGCAAAACACGATGGAAGAATTATTAAAAAAAATCGTTTATACTGGTGTAGGAATCACAGCTTTTACAATTGAAAAAATTACTGAAGTTGTTGACAAACTAGTTGCTGAAGAAAAACTAACTGCCGAAGAAGGTAAAAAAATTGTTGATGAATTTGTTGATAGCACTGAAGCTAAAAAAGACGAATTCGAAGGTCAAGTAAAAACACTAGCAGATAAATTCACTTCTTCTTTGAATATTGATTTGGACAAAATCACTTCTATGTTCAAAGGTGGTGACTCTGAAGAGGTAGAGATTTTAAAAGCAAGAATTGAGGCGTTAGAAGCTGCTCAAGCTCCAGCACCAAAGAAAGCTCCTGCTAAAAAAGAAACAAAAACTACTACGTCTTCAGAAGCGTCAGAAGCTTAAGCTTCTTGGTACTTTTGTGATGTGTGTGGCCGACAATACTGTATTAATGACAGAATTGTCGGTCTTTTTTTAATACTTTACACAACCGATTGCAGAATAAAGAATTAAAATAACTACTTTTACAGAACCAATAACACACCAATTTTTACAACACATATTTAATAAACTTATTCACCAATAATTATGATGGATAAACTTACTGCATCTGTAGGTACAGCATTGGATCGTTTCATCGCTAAAAGGCAAGAACAATTTCCATATGCTACCGGAGAATTATCACAATTACTTCGTGATATTGCTCTTGCATCAAAAATCATCAACAGAGAGATCAACCGTGCTGGACTGTCTGACCTTGGTGGTGCTGCAGGCTCTGAGAACATTCAGGGAGAGCAACAGCAAAAACTTGATATGATTGCAGATGTTCGCTTTACTAGAGCATTGATTAATGGTGGAGAAACTTGTGGAATAGTATCTGAAGAAGTAGACGATATTATTGATACCGGTAATCATCACGCAAAGTACATAGTAACAATAGACCCTTTAGATGGCTCTTCTAATATTGATGTAAACGTATTAGTTGGAACCATCTTTTCTATTTACAGAAGAAGATCTCCAATTGGAAGACCTCCTACTATGGATGATATGCTTCAACAAGGAACAGAACAAGTTGCTGCAGGCTATGTTTTATATGGCTCTTCTACAATGCTTGTGTATTCTACTGGATATGGAGTAAATGGCTTTACGTATGAACCTTCTTTAGGGGAATATTTCTTATCACATGCAAATATGCAATGTAAGGAAAATGGAAGTATATTCTCTATAAACGAAGGAGGCTATAACACATTTAATGAAGGCTTAAAAGAATACATCAGAAGATGTAAAGAAAGAGAATATTCTGGTAGATATATAGGTTCATTAGTGGGAGATTTCCACAGAAACCTTTTAAAAGGTGGAATTTATATTTATCCTGCCACATCTAAATATGATACAGGAAAATTACGTTTACTCTATGAATGTAACGCATTAGCTTTTCTTGCTGAACAATCTGGAGCAATGGCTACAGACGGAAAACAACGTATTTTAGATATTAAACCAACATCATTACATCAAAGGTCTCCTTTTTATGTTGGTTCACCTAAAATGGTTGAAGAAGCAATGCAATGTTTAGAAGATCACAGGGAAGACGAAGTTGAAGAACTTGAAACAAAGACAGTACAAATACGTTCTTAGTTTACTTTTTCTATTATTCTTCATTACAGAATGCCCAATAATTTATAAAATTATGGGCATTTTGCTTTTATAAGAAATCCATTTTTAACCATTTCTATCAACCTATATCTTTTACCCATTACATGAACATATACTACTTTAATACAAGTAGCTTATAAGGTATTCATCTTTAAAAAAGCACTTCTAAAAAGTAAATAGATTACATATCATCAACTCAAAAAAACTACTGAAAACCAACATTTTAAATACTTTTGACAAGTGAATAAAAGACTTAATAAAGCATAAGGTTTTCGTTTATGTTTTGTTTTATCTCTAACTTTAAAAAATTCCATTAGCAAACTATCTATTAACTAAATACCTATTAAATAGAATTTGATAATTTTCAGATATGACATTAACGAAAAATGAAAAAGTGACACTGTACATGCTTGCAGCAGTTAGCTTTACAAATATATTAGATTTTATAGTTTTAATGCCCTTAGGTCATGTATTGCAAGAGACCTTCGAAATGACTCCTGTAATGTGGAGTGCTGTCGTGTCTTCATACACTTTAGCTGCTGCCGTTTCTGGTTTAATTTCCATTTTTATTATTGATCGTTTCGAAAGAAAGAGAATGTTTCTTACCATTTATGCTTTCTTTACAATAGGTACTTTACTTTGCAGTATTGCACCTACCTATCATTTCCTTTTACTTGCTAGGTTATTTACTGGTGTTTTTGGAGGGTTAATTAATGCTGCATTATTTACAATTGTAGGCGATATGCTTCCTGAAGAAAAAAGAGGTACAGGTATTGGAATTTTGATGACAGGGTTTGCTGTATCTTCTGCAATTGGTGTTCCCATAGGTTTATATTTAGGGGTTGAAATAGATTGGCATGCTCCTTTTCTAATAATTGGTTGTATTGCATCGGTTTTATGGATAGTATGCTATAAACGATTACCAACTATGAATGCACATTTAGAACACAGAAAAGACCCTAATGAAAACATTAAATTATTAGCTCCTTTCACTGAGTTACTGAGCAACAAAAGACAACAACAAGGTTTACTAGCCTTAGGTTTTGTGTTCTTTGGTCACTTTCTACTAATTCCATTTTTCTCTCCATATATGGTTAATAATATTGGCTTTGAGGATAGTCAATTGACATGGATATACCTTTGTGGAGGAATTTGTACTATGTACTTCTCACCAAGAATAGGTGTATGGTCTGATAAATATGGAAAGTATTTAGTTTTCACAATAATATCATGTATTACGGTATTACCAACTTTAGTACTTACCAACACACCAACCATGAGTATTCCGTTTGTATTGGTTTTTTCTTCGCTGTTTTTTATCTGTGGAGCAAGATCAATCCCTGCCAATGCTTTACTCTTAGGAACTTCAAACCCCAAAAAAAGAGGAAGTTTTATGAGTGTTAGATCATCTGTACAGAATCTATCGCAAGGCTTAGCTTCTTTTGCTTCGGGTTATATTATATATCAAGATCCAACAACGGGAGTTTTTCAACATTATAATCGTATTGGAATTATTAGTGTTATAGCAACTATGCTAGGCGTTTTCTTGTTTAAAAAGATAAGCGATACTGCTAAACATAGAGCTAGAAAACTTTCTCTTCAAAATCAAGCTTAATAAAATGAATTTTAACTCAAGAAGATATTTTCCATATTCTCAGCAATTAAAAGATAAATACGGCGGACGTATTCAGAAAGTCTCTATACATGCAGAGTTTACTTGCCCAAATAGAGATGGTTCTTTGGGTTTTGGAGGTTGTACTTTTTGTAATAACGATAGTTTTGTTCCTAATTATCTGCACGATGGTATGTTAAGTATCACAAAACAGATTGATCATGGTATGGAATTTTTACCAGGAAGATACCATAATGCGAAAGCTTTTGTTGGTTATTTCCAAGCATATTCGAATACCTACGGAACACTTGATTATCTTAAAGAAATTTACTCCGAGGCCTTAAAACACCCTAAAATAGATGGCTTGGTAATTGGCACACGTCCTGATTGTCTATCTGATGAACAGTTAGATTACCTTGAAGAGCTATCAAAAGATTATTTAATTTTTATTGAGTTTGGTATTGAATCTTGCTACAATACAACTTTAGATAGAGTAAATAGAGGACATAGTTTTGAAGATTCTGTTGAAGCAATAAAGAAAGTAGTAAATAGAGGAATTTCTGTGGCAGGGCACATGTTATTTGGTTTACCTGGCGAAACTAGAGAGGAAACATTGGCTCAGGCAAAAATCATATCAGAATTACCAATTGATTCTGTGAAATTTCATCAATTACAAATTGTAAAAGGCACTATAATGGCCAAACAATTTAAAGATAACCCTTCTCAATTTCCTCTTTTTCAACCGGAAGAATATGTAGATTTTATGGTCGATTTTCTTGAACAATTACGTCCTGATATAGCAATTCAACGTTTTAGTAGTGATACTCCAGAAAACCTAAGAATTGCACCGAACTGGGGAATCAGACCAAATCAGATTCAATTAATGGTTGAAAAGCGCTTAAAAGAAAGAGATACTTACCAAGGGAGATTATACAAAGAGTTGTAAAACTTTATTAATAATTAAAGTGCAACCCTACTGCACAATTAATACGTATAATATATTTGCTTAACGATTTTTATTAATTGAAAAACGACTATTTTTGTTCGTCCAAACTATTCAAATTCAAGAAACATGGCATATATAGATTATTATAAAGTATTAGATGTAGATAAAAGTGCTTCTCAAGCAGATATTAAAAAAGCATATAGAAAATTAGCTCGTAAATATCATCCTGACAAAAACCCCGATAATGATGCTGCAAGTCAAAAATTTCAGCAAATTAATGAGGCTAACGAGGTACTTAGTGATCCAGAAAATAGAAAAAAATACGATAAATACGGCAAAGATTGGGAACATGCAGACCAATTTGAGCAACAAGGCTACGGTGGTGGCGGCTTTGGCGGTGGTCAAGGATTCGGCGGCTTTGGTGGCGGTGGCGGTTTTGGAGGAGGCTTCTCTCAAGGTGATGGAGACTTTTCTGATTTCTTTAACTCAATGTTTGGTGGTGGTCATTCTTCTCCTAGACCAAGAAAAGGGGGAGATTACAATGTAAACATTACCCTTGACATTAGAGACGCTCACGAAACACAAAAGAAAACCTACAAAATAAACGGTAAAAACATTCGTGTTACTGTTCCTGCAGGTATTGCAGACGGTCAGACTATTAAAGTGAAAGGCCATGGTAAAGAAGGTAGTAACGGAGGCCCTAGCGGAGACTTATTAATGACTTTCAATATCAGCAATTCTACAGATTTTGAACGTAAAGGAAACGATCTATTAAAAACAGTAGATATTGAACTTTATGATGCGATATTAGGTGGTGAAATCACGGTGGATACTTTTAATGGTAAAGTAAAATTAAAAGTGAAACCAGGTACTCAAAATGGCACAAAAGTTAAGCTAAGAGGTAAAGGTTTCCCTATTTATAAAGCAGATGGTAAATTTGGAGATTTATATTTCACTTATAATATAAAAATCCCTACTACGCTTTCTGATAAAGAAAAATCACTCTTCGAAGAATTAAAAGGTCTAGAAGAAAAAAGCGATGATTAAAATCAGTATTTCTATTGCAAAGCGACTTACAATTGTTTAATATTGCAGGGTTAATACAAGTTGAATTGACTAAACTCTGATAAGATGCAAGGTATTACTTATTTAGAAATCGCTGCAATGGCCTTTATGGTTCCTCCGATAGTTATTGCTATTGGATATGCATTGGTGACTTTCTCTAAAGATAAAGTCTAAAGATATAAAATGTACGTTATTACACATTAAAGTTGTGATAACGTACATTTTGTCTTTATAAGCACTTATAACAAAATATGGTGGTGAGGTTGTACCACATCTGGCAAATCCTTTTCACCAATCATTTGTTTTAATTCTCTATCAATCTTATTACATAAACTTGTCATAGGTGTATCAAACGAAAGACCTTCAAAAGGATTTTCTGCATAATCTCCTACAATCTCCATTAATAAATAGATCCCTCCAATTAGTCCTGTAAATGGTATTGTTAGCCATACCATTCCTTCGCCTAGTAAACTAAACTGTGCTACCATTCCGTAGGGTAAAAGCAATACCATTATATACGTTAATAAAGAAGATGTATTTGCATATTGTCTGGGTAACGGGAAATCTTTTATTCTTTCACATTTACTTTGAAAATTATAGAAATCTTGAAGAAGATGCTGAAATTCAACATGCCTAAAATCATCTATAAGGTTAAGTCTTCTGAGATTCAGTATTTCTTTCGATTGGTTACTAATTAATTCTGTACAAATATTTTCCTTTGTTATTAATTCTTCAACTTCACCTGTATCAATAAATTTATTTAGTTCTTCCTCTTCTGATAAACTTGCAAAAGCATCACCTAGATGTTTTCTTAAAGAAATTGTCATTTTTTGAGAGTGTTCCCAAGTTTTTGCTTTCCATAACTGTCTCCTTAATCTATATGCCCAAGCTATCTGTCTGAAGATTAGTCTTTTTACAATTGTATCTATTTCTTGCTGAGTAATTTCGTCTTGTTCATCTAAAACAAAGAGGTTGGTAATATAATCACGTGATATTAATCCCCAAGTTCTACTATTAGATACTATTCCTTCCCAGATTTTTCTAGCTTCCCATGTACGTTCGTATGCAGAGTTATTTTTAAAGCCTACATAAAAGGCTACTGCTGTACCTACTACAGTCAGTACAGTCCAAGGTAATTTCATCCATTTAATATCCAGATATTCATAGGCTACAACTACCAACGTTGCATAAATTGTTAAAACAACAAATGACTTACTAGACTTCTCTAAAAAAACTTTTAAACTTAATGTTCTATTTGTATACATATTAAGAAGATTGATGAGAATTGAAATTAAGTAATTTGATATAAAAAAACAGTACTCCTTTAAATTTATAAAGAAGTACTGCTATTTAATCACGGTCTTTTCTCCTTATCTACTTTTTAATTATGATTTTATGAATACCATAATCTTTACTATTTGTATACAAGTCAACAAAATATTGTCCGTTCGTTAACTTTTTAAGATTAACATCGGTAGGAGTGCCTTTGTATGTTTTTATTACTTGTCCTTTAATATTTCTAATTACCATATTGATTTCCGTTTCAGGTATACCTTTTAAAGAAACCTTACCATTTGATGGGTTTGGATACGCTAGAACATTCTTAGCCAATTCGTTTTCGAGTGCATTTGGCGAATTCTCTACTCTAATTGTTGCTGTTGTTTGTGCAGATGCACCACAAGAATTAGTTGCTTGAACAGATACTACATGATCACCTAAATCAACATCTCGTACTGTAAACCTAATTACCTCTTGATCTGAAGCCCCAATTACTGAAGCTCCTGAAGGAATATTCCAGCTATATGATGTTCCTCCAACAGCATTTTGTGCTGTCAACGTAACTGTATCAGCCACTGTAATAATATCTTCAGAAACATCAATACCAGAAATTGTAGGAACAGTAGGTACCGTAATTGTAATCGCTTTTGTAACGGATACTCCTTGACAAACATTTCCAGCATTTACAGATACATTAACGCTTGCTGTAGTTACATCAGACATATCTAAAGTAATTAAGTCTGTATTATTTCCGCTTACTACAATTACGTCACTAGGAATTGTCCAATTAAATGAAGAAGCAAATAAATGATCTACTTTTAATGTAACGATATTATCAGTACATGTTAGCTGTCTACTTTGCACTAACTCGTTAATCTTTGGTGTATTAGAAACATGTACAAACATTGTATCTTTTGGTGTTAACCCACAAGATGTAATCATTGATGCATAAATTGGATAAGTACCTTCTAAAGCTCCTGAAAAATCAATATCGATAGACGCTGCTTCGTGGTCATTACTTGATATACTAAAAGATGTTGGTAATTCCCATCTGTATTTTCCTGTTGAATTAACTGCAGTAGCAGTATAAGTTTCTGTTGTACCTATACAAACTTCAGAAGAACCTGTAGTTATATTTGGAGCAATAGCAGGATCATATAAATTAAAAGTGAGTGTATCAGTCACTTCATTTCCACAACCATTAAATGCATGACATACAATACGATGAGTTCCAAAACTTTCATTAGATAAATTAATTTGAATTTCCTCCTTATTATTTGATGTTAAAAGAGCAATATCTGCTGGTAATTCCCAATAAAATGAATCAACATGTGCATAATTTGACAAAGTTAATCTTGTATGACTTGTTGGGCAATGTAAATCTTGACTACTTACAATGTTACCTAATGTTGGAGTTACATACTGATGCACATTCCATTCTAGAGTATCACCATATTGATAATCTGTAGAGGCATTTCCATTATAGGCTTTTACACTAATTGTTGTTGTATGAGGTAGGTTTGATGCTACACTACTAAAATCAAATGTTGCACTATCTGCATTCGTTTTTGAAGCGACTAAAGTAACATTCGGGTTAGAACTAGACCATTCCAAAACCCCTCTTTTATATCCATATACTTTAAATGTTCTCATAGATATCGCACAACCTAATGTATCAGTATTCAATTTATTACCAGTGATAGGTTGTAATTGAAAAATATCTGTTGATGTCAATAATGGATTAACTCCTGTACTTTCTTCTAAAGTGTAAAGTAATTCAAAAGCATTCGCGTTAGCTCTATCAATACTCCAAAAAGTACCATTAAAAGCGGGTGTCCCTCTTTCTTTTCCATGGTCAGTGTTAGACGTATAACTTCCAATATTTTCACCTTTAGTAAATCCAAATATTTTATTATTATAATAAGCAAGGTCTGCCATTGGAAACCATCCATCAGTACTATCATTAGCTGATGAATTCAAGTCTGGATTAAAACCCGTTTCTGGGAATTCTTTGATAATATGTGCAGTACCAATTCTATTTCCATTTTCTCCCATTGGATAAGCTAAAATACATCCTAATGTTGTAGGGCTATTATATTCAGATGCCATAATTAGAGTATCAGGATCAGAATTTGCTCCTGGTAGAATTATCATACGACCTTTTACACCAACTCCACCTTTTCCTGAAGCTCTTACTGCAATTCTTGATCTATATCCATTAGTTGAAGCAAGAGGATCAATTGTATACATATGTGTAATTGTCCATGGTGAAGTTGAAACATCTAATTTGATGATTGTACCACCATGTGTATCTGGTAAATTTTCACCAGACCCTTGCGTAGCATAATAGTAAGTGTTATCATCTTTCTTAGTAACTGCTGTTGAGAATAAGTATCCCCAATCCCATGCGGCATCACTATTATCAGCATGCCTTTTTGTTATTAAATCAAAGAATTTAGTAGTTTGACCAGTTGTTAAATCATATGTATATATTGAATTCGTATATGTAAATACTAGCTTACCTTGAATTTCAATTATTTCTCCAATTATATTATAAGGCGCTTTTTCATTGGCTTCATATAATCTATTTGACAATCTACCCGTAAGCACAGTTACAGAATCTAAATCATCATTAAATTCAACTAATCTATCTCTATAGAACAATGAGTCTACCTTAATATTATAAGCAGTAGCACCTGTTCTTTCAATTGCATAATATTTCCCATTAGAAGCCAAGAATGCACCGTTTGAGTATCCTTGCTTTGCTAAAGAGTTATTACCAGTAGAATATAAATGACCTATAGAACCTGTTGATGGATCAAACGTAGCTAACGTACCATAATTTTGAATACCACCATCTCGATTTGAGAATGTATATTTTCCGTCTTTAAAAGGAGTTAATCTTGTTTCAGGAATAAAACCAGTATCTGAACCGAAACTAGCGATCACTTCCATTTTATTTGTTGCTATTTCATATTTAAAAATAGCTCCCTGATCACTTCTTCCTCCAAATTCTGCAATACCCCAAACGGTTCCTCCATTATCATTTGTAATTATAAAATATTCTGAAGGGTATGACATGTCTTTAAAGTGATAAAGTTCTTTATAATTTCCATGTCTATCTATTTGGTAGATAACACCTCTATCAGGGCCTGTAGATGTAAATGTAGCAGGCTGTGTCATACCTATCAGATCATGCCCATTAGGAACTAAACCAGTAATTGCTGTACCATTTGCATTAGTAAACGTAAATTCTTTTGTTACTTTTTTATCATCAGGTAAAATACTTACTAACGTTCCTACTCCTGCACTACCATCAGCAAAAGATCTTGAATAAAAATCTCCAGAAGTGTTCCTAAATACACCTGAGAATTTTGAACCTTTAAAACTTCTATCTTTAACGACACTTATTTCATGGATAAAACCACTTTCAGCATCTACTTCATAAAAACCACCTGCACCATACTGAGATGCAGAGTTTGCAACAATTAAACGGTCTCTACCTTGTACATTACGATGTGATAAAGCACCTGAAGCATATTCAAACCCATATGGATTACTACACAGTATTTTAGCATCTCCAGTAGTAAGATTGTATTCTAATACACCTCCAACAGAAATAGATGATCCTGATTCACCATCAAATATTGTAGCATAAAGCTTATTATTCAACTTATAAAATCCTCCACCCATTCTTCTTACCTTGAGTCTATCAGTGAAATTGATGAGAGGAATTAGATGTGTGGGATCACTGAGTTTAATAGCAAAGCCAATATCCTCATGACTTCTACTTCTCATTATACCATATAAAATTTGATTGTGCTCAACCATATTATAAATTGGATAATGATTATTATAATCAAAAGAGAATAATTGGGTTACAGTATTTGTAGCAGGGTCTATTCTAAAAAAGATACCACTATCATGCTCTCCTCCTTGTTCTGTATGGCCATAAATATATCCATCCGAAGCTAAAACTAATGAGCTAAAATCACCAGGGCGTCCTGTAAATGATTCACCATGATCGTAAAATTCAGGTGGAGTACCTGCTGGAGATGATAAATTGTAAATAGAAACACCTCCAGCATTTTGGATTCCTCCACTAGAGTTTGTGTTCATCAAATAAGGCTGTGCCTCTGCAGTTAAAGCACAAAGTACTAACAGTACTAGCACAATTAATCTAGTATGATTTGCTTTAAAATGATTGTAATTGAATTTCATCAGAATAATAAGATTTGATTAATGGATTATTTTCGAGTTAATGAATTTTAATATTTTACAATTATAATAGATGTATATAACATTAAACACAATCAATAGTTAACGTTATTTAATATTATAATTTAAACATTTATCTGATCTAAGAACCTTCATTGTTAAGCAAATTTCAATTATAATGTTTCAGTACAAATTATTCATTGTTACAGTCAAAAACTCCCTTTGAAGGAAATTATTCAACAATATTCGTCTCATTTTTTTAATCATTTCACAAAAAAACACATCATAAAAATGTGTTTAATACATCGAAAATGTCATTAGATTATTTTAAGAAAAATACATTTAATAAGAATATTAATATTTCACAGATGTGATTTAAAATGCTATTTTTAAGCACTTTAACTCATGTAACTGTTAATATTATTACACATGTAAGTAAAATCTATTATTATAATAATTTTAAAGTATTGGGTATTAATTGAAGTAATTATAATCTGTTTTTCACAATTACCTCATGTAAGCAATGTAAATATCTATATATGCAAACTAAATTTTAAGATTCTCTTACTAACATAACATTTGCAAAAGATATCCTTAATAAGCGTTAATGCGTTAAGCTAATCAAACCTAATTACTACCATAATTCTCAAAAACATGAAAAAGATACTACTATTATTACTCCTAATTTTTATTACAAAGATTACTATTAATGCTCAAACTTACACGTTAGTAAGCTCAACTTCAGGTTATGTTTACTTAGGAAATAAAGGAAATTTAAATCAGTGGGTAGATGGAGATGGAAATACATTACCTTCTTGGACTGGTGGATATAATATAAGAGTTAGAGAAGGTAAAACAGTTTATATAGGACAAGAATTATTTTCTGCAAATGTAGTTATTGATACTTTATTTGTTGACGGTGAATTAAGAAACACAGCTTATAGAACAACAATAGATGTAAGCACTTTAATAGTATCTGGAAATGGTAATTTTAAAGGTAATAACCACTCTGGTGGTAGATTATATGTAAATGCACAAAATATTGTTTTAGAATCAGGTGCTAAATTTGCAGTTCCTTCTGTTGGGTCTAATTCATATAGTGGACTAAATTGGACTGGTTCAATTTACGTAGAAGATGGTGTTACTTTAAATACTAGTGGTGCTTCTAATAACTTAATTACATTAGCTCAAATTAATGCTTTACCAGGTTCAAACCCAAAAGTAGTTGCTTCTAGTAATTTAGATGGTATTAACCCAAATACCAACACTATAATTTTAAATGGAGCAACAGCAATCAATACTTCTTTATCAGGTCAAACTGTAAATATTTATACAGAAGGAAATGATTTAGTAATCACAGAACCAATTGGAACGAATGTAACTCTATTTGCTGATTTATCATCTAATGCCGCTCCTACAACAGATATTACAATTATTGGTGATGCAAGCGGTACTTTAAATTTTGCAGCTACAAATAATAGAATTAGTTCATTCACAATGAATGCTACAAATGGTATTACTTTAGGTACTGCAGTAGACATTGTAAATACAAATTATAATCTTAATGCCCTTACTTTAACAAATGGTACTATTAGAACAACCGAAACAAATTTGTTAAACTTAGATCAGTTTTCTTTTGTAGCCAATGCTGTATATGGTTGGAGTGGTCATGCTTCAGGTGGTAGCAATGCTTCTTTTATTGATGGACCTATCTCAAAAGTGGTAAACTACACAACTGCGTTGCAAACTGCATTAAGTATTTCTGGTAATAATTTCTTTTTAATGATGCCTGTAGGAAAAGGAAATAAATTAAGAGAAGCAGGAATCGGGCAACCAACGGCAAATACACCTACAACATTTAGAATTGAGTATTTCAATACTGCACACGATCACCATAGAACAATTGATCCAAATGCAATGGTTGACGCTGTAAGTGCTTTTGAATATTGGAATGTTGATAGAATTACTGGTACTGCTTCTTCTACAGTAGTGCTTACCTTCTCTGATGAAAGTGGTATTAATACAGCTGCAATTAATGATGCGCATGTAATGCACTTTGATGGTACAAAATGGGAAAGTCAAGGTGCTCAAGCCTATAATACTAATGGTGATGATTCTGGTACTTTGCTTTCTGACCCAGCTACTAGTTTTAGTCCATTTACTTTAGGTGGTAACATGCAAGATTTACCAGTTGAATTAATCTACTTTAACGGTACTAAAAATATTGACAATTCTGTTGAATTAACATGGGAAACAGGTACAGAAATTAACAATAGTCATTTTGAAGTTGAAGGTTCTGTAGATGGTCGTGAGTTTAACTATATAGATGATGTAGATGGAAATGGTAACTCAAATGTTGCTATAGAATATAACTACACTGTTTCTAGTAATGATGCACATGGGTTTAAGTATTTCAGATTAAGACAAGTTGATTTTGATGGTGCTTATGAGTATTCAAATATTGTAAGTATTGCCGTATCAATTGATAAAGACATCAAATTATCTGTTTACCCTAACCCTGCTAAAGACAGAATTTCAACACAATTTGTATTAAATACTGAAGATGAAATAAAAACTGCTGTAATCTTTAATTCAATAGGAAACACAGTAAAGAATATTGATTTAAGTAATGGTATTTCAGCAATTAAAAATATCAACTTAAATGGTTTTAATAACGGAATCTATTTTATCAAAATCAGTACTGCTTCAGGTGCTGTTCAAACAAAAAGATTTCTTGTAAAAAACTAAACCGTTTTTGAGCAATTACTAGTTTTAAGGTTTTATAAATATTTAGAGGTTTCACTTATTAGTGGAACCTCTTTTGTTATTAATCTAACAATACACTTTACTAATAAGTAAACGCTAAATATTAACCTGAGATAATTTATCATGGTATTTTTTTGCAAAAAAAAGTTATAAACAACACTATTTTACACTCATTATCCATAAAGTTACTAAATAAAAAAACTAGTTTAATGTCAAACAACGTACATTTGAATTGTAATATTTAGGCACTTACTATTGATACTAAATGTGCCATTACAATTAACTATAAAGATTGATATGAAACATATTTTACTAACAGTAACCGCATTAATTTTCGGTTTTAGTTGTACAAACACATTTGCAAAAAAGGCTCCTAAAAAGCCGAACTTCTTAATTATGTGGGGTGATGATATTGGTATGTATAACCTTTCTACTTGGAACCAAGGTATGATGGGATACAAAACACCAAACATTGACCGCATTGCTAATGAAGGAATTAAATTTACTGATTATTATGCAGAGCAATCTTGTACTGCTGGTCGTTCTTCTTTTGTTACGGGGCAAGCAGGTATCCGAACAGGAATGACTAAGGTAGGTCTTCCTGGAGCTGAAAAAGGTTTAACGGATGACACTCCTACTATTGCAGAATTAATGAAAATGCAAGGCTATGCTACCGGTCAATTTGGTAAGAACCACTTTGGAGACAGAGATGTTGACCTACCTACAAACCATGGTTTTGATGAGTTTTTTGGTAACCTTTACCACTTAAATGCTGAAGAAGAGCCTGAGCAAGATGATTATCCAAAAGATCCAGAATTTAAGAAAAAATTTGGTCCTAGAGGAGTAATTCACTCTTATGCAGATGGTCGTGTATCTGATACAGGCCCTTTGACAAAAAAGAGAATGGAAACAATTGACAACGAAGTAATGTCAGCTGCTAAGAAATTTATTACTACTCAAGTTGATAGCGAAGTTCCTTTCTTTGTTTGGTTTAATACTACGCGTATGCACTTTAGAACGCATATTACAGAAGAAGAAAAAGGGTTATCAAACGGACAAGGAATTTATGCTGATGCAATGGTTTCTCATGACCAAGTAATTGGTGATATGTTAGACTTTATAGAAAAATTGGGTATCGAAGAAAATACATTTGTAATGTATTCTACAGATAATGGCCCTCACTATAACTCTTGGCCAGATGCTGCAGTTACACCTTTTAGAGGAGAGAAAAACACAAACTGGGAAGGTGCTTACCGCGTACCATGTATGGTTAAATTCCCTAGTCATATTCCTGCAGGTCAAGTTTCTAACGATATGGTTTCTCATTTAGATTGGTTACCTACAATTTTGCACTATGCTGGTAACGACCACGTGAAACAAGATTTATTAAAAGGTGGAGTTAAAGCAAACAACAAAGAATTTAAAGCTCACTTAGACGGTTATGATCTTGTAGATCACATAGAAGGTAGAGAAGCATCTCCACGTCATGAGTTCTTATATTTTAATGATGATGCACAGTTAACGGCTGTTCGTATGGACGATTGGAAAGTAGTGTTTATGGAACAAAGAGCACATCAAATGGCTGTATGGTCTGAGCCTTTCGTTCCATTAAGATTGCCTAAGATTTTCAACTTACGTCGTGATCCATACGAAAGAGCAGATATTGACTCAAACACTTATTGGGATTGGTATTTTGATCATGTTCCTTATTTATACATGGCACAAGATGTTGTTGGTAAATTTATGGGTACATTAATGGAATACCCTCCAAAACAAAAAGCTGCTTCGTTCTCTGTAGATCAAATTATTGAAATGATAATGAAACAAACAGAAGATACTAAAGCATCGCAGAACTAAAAGATCATTCTACTACTTTTTACTATTAAAGAACCTATCTAGTTGAGTTACTAGATAGGTTTTTTTATGTTACTAATACTTAACAAATCTAGCAATATTGTGCTATCAACTTTCTTACTAACAAATAAATCCAGAACCTAAAAAGGTAACTGAAATGAAAAAATCAACGATATTTATTGGACTATTATCTCTCTCAGTAGCATTCTCTTGTTCAAAAAACAAAGATGAAATTACTCCCAAAGCACCAGATACTGTAACTAAGAAAAAAGAACAAGTAGTTCAAACTAAAAAAATAGAAGAAGAAAATAAATTTATTACTTCTTATAATCAAATTATGTATGGGTCGGAGTTTAGAAATAAATTTAAAATCCAGCATAAACACACTATTCAACAAGGCAAAGTTATAAGTACTTTAAACACTAATTTACTTTTTCTTAACTATGGAGATATAACAACAACTTTAACACATAAATATACTGGTGATCAAATTACTTCTTCTAAAAATACAGAAGGAACAACCTTTGAATATACATACAATAAAGAAGGTTACATTGCCACAATGAAAGAGAAAAAAGCTGCTGGTGGTGCAAAAGATTTCTCATATACTTATTCTGCAGAAGGAAAATTACTTACCGTGGAAGTTGTAGATCATAAAAATGGAACTACTTCAAAATATACTCTTACCTATAACGGAGATAACTTTGAAGTTATTCAAGGAAAACATGTGACTAAAATTACAGTAAAAGACAATAAAGTTACTCATGTTGATGATGTATTAAATAATACACATACAGTATATGAGATTGAATATGATAATGAGGGAAGAATAAGTAGTTATAAAAATAAAGGAAACGGTATTTCTCCTTTTAGAGTTTATCACGATATGAAAGAAACGTATACGTATACTAATTCTACTTTCATAAAATCTAATTACACTAAAGATGTCTTAGAATACCAAACAGAAATTAATAAGACAACGCTTAAAAGGATTTCTAAAAAAGTATTTGATTATAATCAAAGTGGATATTCATATCTAGTTACATACAAAAATGATTTGAGTCAGAAAATTGAAATATTTAAAGGAAAGAAGATTGTGAAATCTAATTTATTAGGATATACTACAGTAGATACAAGAGGCCAATATAACTTTGCTGAATTGAAAAGTTTTTATGATGTAAACGATAAAAAACTTTTCCAAAAAGACAATTATACATTCTACACCGCAGATAAAAGTAAATCATTATCTGAAAGTGAAGTATCAAAAACATCAGCATGGGTAGTTACTCTCGAAAAAGAATTTTCAAACCTTTAAGGTAGCCATATAATAAATAATTCTGCCTCTGATTATTATTTAATCAGGGGCTTTTTATTTTACAAAATCAACTATAAATCAACAAAATACAGATTAATTATTTATTTTATGTTAATCAAATTTAACAAAAACGTTCACTCTATACTCCCAGTTTTCTTTAGTGTGTAAATCAAATAAAGACTCAAAAAAAAACTATGAAAAAGTTAAATTTATTAATCCTATTCTCTTTTATATTATTAGCGTTTTCTTGTAAAAAAGATACTGAATTAGTACCTGAAGATAAAAACGATATCACTAAAACAAAGAACGTTATTGTTCCATTAAAAAATGGAGGAATGTACGATAGAAATCATTTTGTTAGTTCTTTTGAACAAGTGATCAATTTTGGATCTTTAAGAGATGCTCATTTAATTTCATTCAAGCATTCAGGAAAAGAAGGTAACCCAACATCTTCAAAATCTTCGAACTTATTATATGGCAATACAAATCTAGTTTTAGATTATGTTCATAGTACAAAAGACGGTGCAATCGTTTCTTCTACAGCTAAAAATGAATATGGAGGAGTTACAGTTTATACTTACTCATTTAATTCTGATGGATATATTAGTAAAGTGACTTCTAAGGACGGATATACTGATAAAGAATATACTTTAAAGTATAATCAAGATGGAAAAGTAGAAGAAATTGTTGAAGGAACCGAAGTTTATAAATATACATACTCTGGTGAAGATTATTCTATTAAAGAAACAAGTAAAGGCAAGATTAGTGTTGAAGTAAAATTTTCTGGCGAAAAAGTAGTTTATGCTAAAATGATCGGACTTGGTGATAGTGAATCAAGAGAATTTAAATATAATTCAAACGGAGAACTTACTGAATACCATTTAACACAATTCGATCCTAGTAGAACATTCTTAGATGAAACTTATTCATATACTAAAAGCGGAAATAAAGTCTCAATCTCTTTCAAAGATGGTTTAAATTCTAGAGATTCTTGGAAAAAAGTTCTTGAAAATGGTTTACTTAAAACTGAAGAAGTATACAATGCTAAGAATTCACATAAAAAACACTATGCTAATAAAAAGGTAGTAAAAGTAGAATTATTTAAAGGATTAACTGTAAAAGATGTTTCTTTAATTGGCTACAAAGAATTAACATACACAGGAAACGGATTACTTGATTCTTCTACTTTCTTCTCTAGAAAAGGTGATAAATTATATACTAAGAATATTGGTTTCTTTTACCATTCTACAAAATCAAATAAATTATTAGATGAAAAGCAATTACCTGCAGCAGATAAATGGATTGCAGTTTTAGACCACATCTAAAAAATAAATAAAGAGCCTTGAAGAAAATTTAAGTTTCTTTATTACAAAAACTCCCATCAAGATTAATTTCTTAATGGGAGTTTTTAATTTAAAGAAGTGATATAAAAAATAGCACCTCTCTTGTTTTAAAAAAGTAACCTAACCTTATTTTGACACTAGTTAGTTAGGTAACTTTATACTAATTAATTTGATGTATTTGACACTAATAGAAAACCTGTTATTTATTAAATTGATCTTGATAGATCTGTGTTAATTCCTCCCAGGATATACCTAGGAGGTTTATTTTTTTAAAAAAGTTTGGTGCATCTTGTTTCATAAATTCTTGCTTACTCACCTTTTTTACTAAGTGAGTGGCATCTTCTGAAATAAAATAACCTATTCCTCTCTTGTTATAAATTACGCCATCATCTTGTAGCGAAGAATAAGATCTAGCAACCGTATTTGGGTTTACTTCTAATTCTACTGCAAGCTGTCTTACAGACGGAATCTTATCTCCACCTTCCCATGTACCCTTCAAGACTTTTTCACATAAAAGATCCATAATCTGGAGGTAAATGGCTTTATTATTAGTAAACTCCATATTAAACTTCTTTTCGTTTGAATTTCAAAAATGCTATTCCCCACATTGCTATTGTTACCGCCACAGTACCTGTTCTAACAATATATTTTATTGTTCCCTCCAAAGAAGTTGAATCGAACTGGTAGTTGAATGATGTGTTATCAAACTCACCGTTTGAAAAGAATACGAAAAATAATATGACACCTAAAATCCATAGCACAAAAGATACAGCGAAGAAGGAAACTGTTGTTTTTAAGAATGCATATTTTTTAAATAATGCTGCACCTAAAAAGTAGAATGCGTGCATAAATAAATAACTACTAACAAATTCTGCAAGACCTTCCTGTCCTACCATATCAGACAATGTGTACATATTAAAGTTACCTCCAATAATCATCCAGATTCCAGAAGCTAAAAACTCTGTCAAAATAAAAACAACAGTTAGACCTAACGGATATATTATTGCTGTACTTAAAAATGTAACTAAGAATTTTTCTTCTCTAGATGCAGGCAACGATAAGTAATTTAATGCTCCACCTTTTGTTGATACTCTATGGAATGAATAACTACTAATTACTGCTCCACCAAGCATTAACATTAATCCATAAATTGAGCCTAATGTATTTTTATTTACAATACCCCATGGTTCTATACTACTAGCTAATGCACTAATTGCAAGAATAAAAACTACGATACCAATAATTCCTACAGTTATAGGATGCTGAAGTAAAGCAAGTTCATATTTAAACAATAAACTGATTCTTCTTATATTAAATTTTGATTCCATTTTGATTTTTAGTTTGATAGTTAATTATTTAGATAAGGCTGATTTTATTCCTTCTTTCTGTGTCAATACAGCATTAAAAAGAAGTTCTAGATTTACTCTACTAAAATCTTCGTTAGTATTAAGTGCTACAACTTTATCTTCTGCCACTCCCCTTTCCGTATAAATAACATCAGATTGATCTACCTTTTCTGCTACTGTAAACACTAACTTTTCTGTGATATAGTCTAATGTTTCATTAAAGACTACTTTACCACTATCAACTATAACTATAGGATCAATTAAGCTTTCTAAATCACGTACTTGATGCGTAGAAATTAAAAATATTCTATCATCTGTCATATATTTGGCTACTAATTTTCTAAACTGACTTTTAGATGGAATATCTAAACCATTAGTCGGTTCATCCATTAATAACAATTTTGTATTACTAGCTAAACCATAAGAAATTAATGCTTTCTTCTTTTGTCCGTATGACATATTATGCAGGTTCATCGATGGTTCTAAACCAAACTCCGTGATCATTTCGAAAAATGCTGTTCGGTCAAACTTAGGATAAAACGGTGCTAAAACAGATAAATATTTTTCTATGGTAACATTCGGGAAAGTCATTTCTTCAGGAATAAAGAAAATTTCTCTTAAAAACTCAGGAGATGCATCACTAGCAAAATGACCACCAATATTTACTGTTCCTGTAAAAGGTGTTTTTAAGCCTGCTATCAACATCAGTAAAGTTGATTTACCAGCTCCATTTTCACCTAATAAACCATATATATTTCCTTCTTTTAATTCAAGCTCTAAATCATTGTAAAGTATTTTCCTTCTCGAATATCCAAAAGTAAGGTTATTAATAATTATCATATCTTATTATTTTAGTGTACTATTTAACTATTACACTACAATAGTAATTCAATAATGCATTAAATCCAAATTTTAGATTCAATTTTCTAAAAAAAGTGTCTGCACTTAATAACATACTTTGGTTTCATCAATGTTTAAAATAGTTTTAATTACTTATCATAAGTGTTAATAATGAGCTAGTAACTCCTCTACCAATCACGTTTATTTAGCTAACCTTAGATAACTTACCGAGGATTACGACTTTATGTTCTATTTTTTTGGCATTAAAAAAAAAATGCAATAAATTAGCAAACTTGTAAGAAGTATTCGATTATTAATTATATATATCAATGCCTAAAGCATCAATAGTAACTCGCGATTTAACAGATTTGACAAAAGATACACATAACATCTATGAGTCAATCGTTATTGCTGGAAAACGTTCTAGACAGATTTCTTCTCGTTTAAAAGATGAGTTGAATGCTAAATTGTCTGAATTTGCTACTACAGTGGATAATCTTGAAGAAGTTCAAGAAAACCGCGAGCAAATCGAGATTTCTCGTTTTTACGAGCGTATGCCTAAAGCAACATCTTTAGCAATAGAGGAGTTGATCGAGGATAAGATCTTTTTTACAAAGGTAGATGACAATTTCTAAGAGAAATTTACATTCTATTTTGATTTAAGAACTTCCATGACTACAATGTAGATCGGGAAGTTCTTTTTTTTTACATTTACTCTTCGAAATAACGAAGTACAAACAAATGGACTCAATTCTAAAGGGAAAAAAAATACTAATTGGAGTGACTGGCGGTATTGCAGCATACAAAATTGCTTTACTTGTCAGATTATTTAAAAAGCAAAAAGCAGAAGTTCAGGTTATTATGACGGAAGCTGCAAAGCAATTCATTACTCCTGTTACATTATCAACATTATCAGAAAACCCTGTTTTAACGCAATATGCTAACGAAGAAACGGGAGAATGGAACAGCCATGTAAAACTTGGCTTATGGGCAGATTTAATGATTATTGCTCCTGCAACTGCTAATACTATGGCAAAAATGGCCAATGGTTTATGCGATAATCTTTTAATGGCTACCTATCTTTCTGCAAGATGCCCTGTAATGATTGCTCCTGCTATGGATTTAGATATGTTTGTGCACCCTTCAACTACTAGAAATATAAATATACTTACTTCTTACGGGCATTTAATTGTTGATGCGGAAGAAGGTGAGTTAGCAAGTGGACTTGTAGGAAAAGGTAGAATGGCGGAACCAGAACATATACTAGACGCTGTTACCTCGTTTTTCTCTCCTAAAAAAGAACTACCTCTTTCTGGTAAAAAAGCAATTATCACAGCTGGTCCTACCAAAGAAAAAATTGACCCTGTTCGTTTTATTACAAATGGGTCTACTGGTAAAATGGGCTATGCTATTGCAGAAGAATTAGCACAACAAGGTGCAGAAGTCACTATTATTTCAGGACCTGTTCAAGTTTGTGCATCAAACAATATTAATATCATTCCTGTAGCTTCTGCAGAAGACATGTATAAAGCTGTAGATAGTATTTTTGATACTGCTGATATTTGTATTTTTACTGCCGCTGTTGCAGACTATACTCCTTTAAATTATTCAGATTCTAAAATCAAGAAGAAAGACGGTGATTTAGATATTAAAATGAAACGTACCATCGATATTGCAAAAACAATGGGTGAACGTAAAAAAGAACATCAAATTACTGTTGGATTTGCTTTAGAAACTGACAATGAATTAGCCAATGCTAAAGGTAAACTGACTAAGAAAAATGTTGACTTTGTTGTTTTAAATAGCTTAAAAGAAAAAGGTGCTGGCTTTGGACATGACACTAATAAAGTAGTGATTGTTTCGGCTGATAAAACAAAAGAACTTCCTCTGCTTTCTAAAGTTGAAGTTGCCGAACATATCGTCAAAGAAATCATACTAAGGAAAAAATAAATGATATTTCGTTGCCTAATCAAAAGGTTGTATATTGATTGGTAATAGAAGTTTCAAATAGATTATAATGAAGCAAATACTAACACTTACATTCTTGATATTACTTGGACACCTTGTAAATGCACAAGAGTTCCAAGCAACAATTACTATTAATGGCGAACGTGTTCAGACCAATGAAACGCAAGTTTTTACTGAAATGCAAAATGCCATGCAGCAATTTATGACCAATCAAGAATGGGGAGATGACCGTTTTGAAGATGTTGAGAAAATTAAACTTAACATTATGGTTACGCTAGGAAATGCTTCAGATGTTTCTTCACAGAGTTATACTGCAGATGTTCAGATACAAAGTATCCGACCGATATACAACTCTTCTTTTGAAACACCAATGCTTAATTTTCTTGATTCTAAATGGCAGTTTACCTACAATAATTCTGACCGTTTAGTATATACAAGAGGAGCGTACACTTCTGAAATTGTTGCTTTATTAAGCTTCTACTCTTACATTACTTTAGGAATGGATTATGATTCTTTTAGTCCTAAAGGTGGTTCTATTTACTACGAAAAAGCGTTAGAAATTGCCAACCTTGCAGAACAAAATGGAAGAGCTGGTTGGTCTGCCTTTGGCGACAAGAGAGACCGTTTTTACCTTGCTAAAGATTTTATGGATCCTCAATTCGAGAATTTCAGATTGTTTCTTTATGCCTATCATCGTCAAGGTTTAGATATTTTTGACGAAAGACCTGATGAAGCAAGAGATAACATAATAAAAGGGCTGAACGATCTTAAAGCGGTAAAAAAGAGTATTCCAATTTCTGTAACTATGGATGTGTTTTTGGCATCTAAAGGTGCTGAAATTGCCAATCTATTCTCAAAAGCAACTACAGAGCAGGCAGATCAGGTAGGTAGAATACTTTTAGAGCTAGACCCTGCCCATGCTGGAATTTATAAAAAACTCTTAAAAACGCAGTAAACCATCTAATGGGTTGGATAAAATATCTTTATAATCATATACAAGCGTTAAGCCTCGATGTTGCTATTGGGGCTATTTTTTGTTGTATGTTTTTAGCTAAAATCAATAATACTATTATTCCAACCAATGTATATTTTGCTTTAGGAATTGCCGTTTGGGTAATCTACACATTAGATCATCTATTAGATGCACATTCCATACAACATACTGCGCATACATTTAGACATGCCTTCCATCAGCGTTATAAAAAAACTTTAAGTAGCCTTTGTGCACTACTAATCCTTATTGGTTTAGTCCTCACTTTCTTTTATGTTCCTAAAATAATCTTCTATCATGGAGTCATTCTTGGAGTTTTAGTAGGCATTTACTTACTAATTATCAACTTACAATCGCTACCGTTCTCTACTTTTAAAGAGTTTACAGTAGCCTTAATATACAGTTGTGGTGTTGCTTTACCTGTTTTTAGCTTAAGCGAAACCCTAACACCTCAATATTATCTCTTTACCTTCACCTTTTTTATACTAGCAGCCATTAATTTATTAGAATTTGCCTTATTTGATTATGAATCAGATACTAAGGATAATTTATTGTCTGCTGCTAGAAAACTGGGTTACAAATACATTAAATGGAGAATAAATACTTTAATTATTTTATTCTTTGGTATGATTTCCCTCTGTTATTACCTCTTTTGGAACACCCCTCTTTTACTAGCTATAAATGTGTTGTTACTTATGGGAATATGCCTAATTATTATTTACCTTAAGGCTGATTTTTTTTCTAAAGATGATTATTTTAGAATCTTTGGCGACTTTGTTTTCCTCTTTCCACTACTCTATTTATGTTTATGAAAAAAGATAGATTTGATGGAGTAGCGTTTATTTATGATGCACTCGCCTATCTTGTTTTTGGCAAATCAATAACGTCCATTCAAAGCATACATTTTGATAAAATAAGCCTAGGTAGGCGTATCCTTTTTATAGGGGGTGGTACTGGTAAATTACTTCTAGAAATTGATAAAAGGTTACAGCCTTCAGAGATTGTTTATATTGAGATGTCTCCTAAAATGATGGAGCTTTCAAAAAAACATATTGTTTCTGCACCAATAACTTATGTTACCGATAGTTATGAAGTTGCTAAAAACTATGGGCAATTTGATTTAATTATCACAAACTTCTTTTTAGACGTACTACAGGAAAAAGCTTTAAAAACATTCATTTCAACCACTCCATCTCTATTAAATAAAAGAGGGTTATGGCTCATATCAGATTTCCGAATAGCACGTAAAAAACCATTAAAATACTTACATAAATTTCTTCATTGGAGTATGATTACTTTTTTTAAAGTAACCGCTAATCTTCAAAATACCACTTTATATAATTACGTTGAACTCATTACCACCAATAATTTTAGAATAAAAGCAACTGCTACAACGTATAAGAAAATGATCTTTTCTGTTTTAGTTGAAAAAAAATAATTTTGGTACTTTTTCGGAATTTCTTGATCTAAAAAAGGTAATCAATTTGTAAAAGTAGAGCGTTTAAAAAGCTATATAAAAACTTTTAAAATCAACTGCAATGAAAAGAATTTTAATTACTATTTTCACATTAACGTCTTTATTCACAATCTCTTGTAACAAATCAAATGATACAATTGAACCAATAGTTCCTGTTCACCCTATTGAAGGAGTTCCAGACAATGAACTTCCAGATGAAACTCCAGAAAACCCTGTTCCTGTTGATCCTGGTTATGATTACACGCCATCTGCATAAATGATAAAAATCAAGAAAACTATATAACAACTACATACTATACTTCTATGGTCTTATGATTTATTTCATAGGACCTTTTTTTATAAAAAAAGGCTTTATAATGTATTACATAATACATTATAAAGCCTAATATTTTGATTTAGTTAGGTACTAAATTATCCTAACCAATTAATTCCTTTTTTAAGAAGAGATAATGTTTCTTCTTCTTTAGAACCTTCTTTTACCTGATGGTCGTATTCCCAATTTGCTTCGGGTGGTAAACTCATTAAAATTGATTCTGTTCTACCATTACTTTCCAAACCAAACTTTGTTCCTCTATCCCACACAAGATTAAATTCTGCATAACGGCCTCTTCTTAGGCGTTGCCATAATAACTCTTGCTTTCCAAAGTCTTTATCTTTAGCTCTAAGCACTTGTTCTTTATATGCCGGGATAAAAGATTCTCCAACATCTTGAACAAAATGCCATAATTGGTCTGGATTTAAACCTTCTTTTTCATGATGCAGACGGTCAAAAAAGATACCACCAATTCCTCTAGTTTCTTCTCTATGAGGGATAAAGAAATAATCATCGGCCCATTTTTTAAAACGTTCGTAATAACCAAATTTAGAATTTTCGCACGCATCAAATAAATGGCTATGAAATAATTTTGCAGCTTCTTTATCAACATAATGTGGTGTAAGGTCTATTCCTCCACCAAACCAATATTCTCCACTAGATAACTCAAAATAACGAACGTTCATATGGATTATTGGCACCATCGGACTCTTAGGGTGAAGCACAATAGAAACACCAGTTGCCTTAAAGGTATCCGCTGCATTTACTTTTAATGCTTTAGACATAGGTTCGCTTAACTGCCCTTCTACTAAAGAAAAGTTTACACCACCTTTTTCTATAACTTTTCCACCTTTAATAACACGAGTTCTTCCGCCACCACCACCAGGGCGTTCCCATAAATCTTCCTGAAATTTAGCTTTTCCATCAATTAACTCTAAATCTCTACATATATCGTTTTGCAGGCCTTTAAACCATGCTATAATTTCGCTACTTTGGATTGTTTTCATGTCTATTCTGTTTCTTCTTTTTCTTTTCTTCTCGCCTTTTTTGTCTGAGGTGTTTTCTATATCCTTTAGGCTTTTCTGTTAAGTCTTTTGTTGTTGACGGAGAAGTAATTTGTTTAAAACTATCAAAACTTTTGGTATGCATAACACTCGCTCCTGTTAAAGATGTATTATCCTGGTTGGTTGAAGTGATATAAACATCTTGTCGGTATTTTTGATAAAATTTTGCTCTTAACGCTCCATCTTGTGATAAAACAACTTCTACGGTCCAATCTCCTAATACAGAGGCTGCCGTAGTTTGATTCTGACTATCAGTAAAACCGCCATCTCTTGTTACCCTTACTTTACCTTGTGCAAAAGTGTAAGACAACCTCATTTGTAAGTTTTGTAATGCCTCTCTATCCAAACCACTCATGTCTAAATCTACCTCAAAGTTTTCATTCACTTGGGAGAGAATATAGCTTAATTGGTTGGTCAATAATTCACTTACACTACTGGAGGCCGTTTGCCCAAATCCATCATAAGAATCGTTGGCCAATAATTGTCTTAATACAATTAGTCCAAAAACCTGTCTATTTAATTCTTGTTCATCTCTGTGTATTCTTTCTTCAAAACCTGCTACATAACTTTCTAAAGAAATTGGGCCAGACTCTGTCACTACCGTTGCTGGGTAATCATGAATATCGATATCAAAACCAAGTTCAGGTGCAGATAACTGCCCTTTAATCATAAGGTCTACATCTACAGGATACCTTTTTGTAATTTCTGGAGCACTCCTTACCGTACTATCTTGAATATCAATTAAAGGTAATAAACTTACTCTTTGTTCGTATTTAGCAACAATATCCATCTGTGCTGCAAATGGATCACCATTCCATTGGAGTGTTGAACCTTTATTAATTACAAACTTTTTATCCACTAGGTTAAACTCTGCAACTCGCATTGTAAAATTGTAAGCTCCTTTTACGATTTCAACATTACCAAACATCTCAAAATCTCTGTTCTTATCAATTTTCATTTGCAATTTCCCAAGGCCATTTCCTCGAATAATATCGCCTGATTTCTTATCAAAAATCATTTCGCAATACGCATCAGGAGTAATATCTAAGTTCATATTTACCTGGAAATTGGCTTGCTGAATTCCTGTTGACAGTTCTTCTTCTTTATGTTCTTTTTGTGCTTCTACTTTCTTTAAAGAATCACTTTTTACATAAACAATATATGGGTCTGTCTCATTATAATCAATGGCATTTAATGGTATATATATCTTTGTTCGCTTATTGGTTGTTGCATTTACATCAATAGCAATATCATCAAAAGGTCCTGTAATTTTTATATCACCAGTACCAAATGCAGTTCCATAAAAAAGATCATTACCTTTCTCCTCTTTCTTCATTATAAAGAAGTCGTCAAAATCAACACCTAAATCTATTAGTAAATCTTTAAAGCCCTCTTGATACTTTACCCCGCCATTAATAAAAGCAAAATGCCCATATTCATCCATTACTTTTAAATCGCTTGTAACAATTTTATCTGGCCGAACCTGAATTTTTGCTAAAGAACCTATATCTCCAAATTTATACTCCACATTTAGGTATACCAATTGAATAATGCCCTCTTGTGCGAATACATTACCCCAAAGTTTTGGTTTATCTTTTGTACCTGAGATCTTTATCCAACCTGTTACATCACCTTCTAATTTTTCTACAACCTCATCAATAAAAGGCTGAAAAATACCAATTGGTAAGTCATTTACTTCTAGTTTTAAATCTAGTTCATTACCAATTTTTTGAGGATAATACCCTCCTATTAGATGAAATTTTTGTTTGGCACTATCTAAAATCTGAAGGTTCACATTCAATGCCTCTTTTGTCCATGAAGACTGCCCATTTACATCACCCAAGTAATAATTATCAATATCTAAACTATCAACATCTACATGGCCATATACTCTAGGGTCTGTAAAAACATCTTCTATAAAAACATCTAAACTATCAACAGTACCTTTAATTTCTTGTTCGTAATACTTCTCGAAATAAGTTAAGTCTAAGCTATTTGCTTTTAGATGAAGAGGTTCTTCAATATCTTTTTGAACACGACCGTTTAGGAAGACAAATCCGTCTGCTGCATTGGTAAGGTTAAAATCTTGAAAACGAACACCATCTGGATAAATTACAACTTTAGATGGTAAATTTGAGGCTGTTGTCCAAGTTTCGCCTTCCCAATAAATTTCTGATTGAGGCAACCTAAAAATCATGCTATCACGCTCAATACCTATATCACCTTTTAGATTAAGTGCAGTGCTAAGCTCATAAAAATTGGTTTTTGTATCAAATATGATTTTATCTTCTAAAGAAAACGCATCGAAAGAGAAATCTTTTGACGCTACGCCATTAACATTTTGATGTTTAGACATTACATTAATAGAAGTATTAAAGCTCTGCTCTAAATGGTTTTTCTCTGTAAAATAATTTAATTGATTAGAGTCTAACTCTACTCCATAAAATGAAATATGATCACTACGTAATTTTGCATCTACACCTTGTCGCCTTCCAAAATCAGCTTCAAAAATTACTTTTGATTTATTGGCGATATTAATACTATCTGTAAAAATGGAGAACAGATCATTTACATTAATAATTGTCAGTTCAGCATCAACAGAATAATTTAAAATTCCTTTTTTCTCTACTTTACGTTCTTTCTTAGCGTAATAGCTTTCTTTCTCTTTTTCACTACCAAGAATTGATAGCTTAGATTCTGAATACAGTTCGGATAAATCTCTACTTAAGTTAGAAACATTAAAGAACCCTGCCATATTAAATTCAAGAAAATCAGATTCAATATTTAGTAACCTAAGTCCGTTCCCCATCACTTTGGTAACCGCCATTAAGCGTTCTATATTAAGTTCTTTCTCTTTATTAAAAACTTTAGTTCCGTAAAAATTAACTCCTCCAGAAATTCCTGTGTCAATAACTTTATCAAAAGAGGCTTCTATATTCGTTATTAAGCCAACATCTTTGTCTGCAAGGTTTATTTTTTTGAAGTTCGGGACATTTATGCCTGCTTTAAAATCGAAAGTACTATCATTAAAATCAAAAAGACCTCGATAGAAAAACTTTAAATTAGGATCGTTTACCAACAGTCCTCCTTTAAAATATTTCTCCTTAATGTACGTACTATCTAGGGCTATATTTCTGTATGTATATCCATTTATACCTAAACGGTTGACGTTAGCATTTACTTTCAATTTCATTTTATCAATAGTAAAACCTTTACCATCAATATCTCCTTCAAAGTCTAGCTCACCTAACCATTTATAGCCAAAAACACCATTTAAATCTAAGCTATCTATTTTTAAATAGCCTTTATATTCTTCCTCCTTCATAGAAATATCCATTATTGGATTTAACTTTCCATGTTCAGAATCTACAATTGCATCTAATTCAAAATCGTCTAAAGTACCTTGAAAATCTCCATCTAAAGATACACTACCAAACATACTTATATATTCTTGTGTAAATTCTGGTATATAGGGTAAAAGATCTTGTACATAATAATAAGACGGTTCAAATGCCAAGTTCATCCAAGTGCGTTCGTCTGCCATTACCTTATCAAACACAAAATCTCCTCTCACTCTACTTCCTCCTCCAAATCTCAGATTGGTATCTTGTAATTTAAAGCTATTTACTTTGCCTTTTAGTTTAACATCTCCGGCTATGTAATCGTGAATAGAATCAAAGTATACAAAAAAGTTAGACAGGTCATCGGTATGTAAAACGGACTTTTTAAGGTCTACATTCATTACTACACAATGGTAGAAATCGTTGTAATCAGAATAATCATCGTATTGGAGGTCAATTAAACCTCTTACACTACTAGAACCGATATCTCCTTTTAAATTACTTAATGTTAACCCTGTAGAGGATATGCCGAGGTAACTATCTAAGTCTTCAATTTTTAGTTTACTTCTACGCTCTAACGCACTTAAATTTTTGATATCCATAGCAATAGTATCTCTCACAATTTTTAAGTGAGATACATCTGCATTGATATCTAAAAATTCCATATCATTTACATCAAAACGACCTTTTTCTCTATGAGGAACTGTGCTATTTAATAAAAAATAACGAGCATTACGTAAGTAGACTTTATCAAATTCTAAGTGAATATTTCCTGGTTCTTTATGCTCAAAACGATGAATCCCCCTTGGATCTCCAGATAAATACTGAATCCATTTCGTCATGTTGTTCATAGAGTCAACCCCAGAATCCATGGTCATTTCTACATTAACATCTTGAAGTGTGGTCTCTTCTACATGAATGTAATTATCATCGTTATAGATGAGCTTAATAAAAGAGAAATCTAGTTTAACTGTGCCTACTTCAATTAATGGAATGCTATCTAAATCTAAAATTTGCACCTTATTCAAGGTCCATGTATCAAACCAATCAATATCAACACTTTTAATAGTAGTTGGGTGTTTTGTTTTTTCGGTAATTGCCGTTGTTAGGTTGTCTATTAAAACCGATTGGATTTGTGGTATTTGTGAAAAACTCATTACGTTTAACCACAAAAATATAAGCAATGCAATGAATCTGAAAAACCAAATACGTACAAACCTAAGTCCCTTTCTTAATAGAAAGCGTCTTTTTAGCTTCTGCCAATTTGTAAGTACTTTTTTTTGTTTTTTCTTCCCCAAAAGTTTGTTGTGCTTATTGTAAGTAATAAACCATAAATCTTATCTATGATAAAACTACTAATGTGATAGCCTTCAAAAATACGGTTTTCGTGCCTCCTTTCCGTAATTTTTTATAAAAAAATAGAGATCAATCTTAAAATAAAAGGAATAGATGATAAGAAGTAGCAAATAATGTTACCGAAAGTTGAATTGAATTGATTTTTGGCAAAAAAATAAAGCAATAACAATCGCGGTTTATTCGATTATCATTACTTTATTTAAAAATGATTGAGGGTATAAATAGCGTGCCTCAGTAAAAATGTCTTATGTAAAACTATCATTATTATTCATATAAATTGATTAAAATCAAATCATTAAAATAAAGTTCAAGATTAGTTTACAGGAGCTATTATTAATGCATCCATCTTCACATCGTGTTCTTCTAAAGGTAAATTTTCATTCATTTGGAACGAATATCCAATACCCCATTTCTTTGTATTTTTTTTTGTTGATAAGAAGGTGTCATAGTAGCCGCCACCGTACCCCATGCGTCCTAAATTAGAAGAAAAAGCCACTCCCGGAACGAGTACATGATCAAAATCTCCTGTGTACTCTTCTTCTATAGCTGGTATTAATGTACCAAAACGTTCTTCTCTTAAATGTTCTACACTATGAAGTATTAAATGCTTTAACTCTCTATTAGGCAACGTTTTAGGCACTACAACTTTCCACCCCAATGCCAAAGCTTTCTTTATTATTTTATAAGTAGATGCCTCTTTATTTATGGGTAGGTAAGTATGTAAAACAGCAGCACCTTGGGGTACTTGATCCCAGAATGCTGCTGCAATATATTCTTCGGCTAAAAGTACTTCACTAGGCGTAAGTTGATTTCTTTTAGCAATTATTTCTTTTCGTAATTTTTTCTTTAACGCTATCAAAAGTTAGGCGGTTACAGGTTTCATTTCTGCATGAGCAACTGATCTTCTTTCAATCTCATGTTTTGTTCTACTTGTAAATCTAATAAACAATAAAATAGCAGACAATGTTAGACCTGTTGATAAACCTATCCATACTCCTAAAAAGCTTAAATCTGTATATGTAGTTAGGTAGTACCCTAAAGGTAGTGAAACCACCCAATACGATATAAAGCAAATAAAAGTAGGGACTTTTACGTCAGTTATTCCTCTTAAAGCTCCTGTCATAATCACTTGTGCTCCATCAGAAAGTTGGAATAAAGCAGCAAAAATTAACATAGAAGCAGCATACTGAATTACTTCTTGATCATCTGTAAATAAAGACGGTAAAAAGTTATTAAATACAGCAAAACTAATGGCAGAAATAGACATGGCTGCTAATGCAAATTGGAGTCCTGTAAACCCTGCAGTTCTGGCTTCCTCCCAATTATCCTGACCAAAGTAATTACTTACTCTAACAGAAACGGCAGAAGCTACACCACTTACCATCATAAATGTAAGCGATATCATGCTCATAACAATTTGGTGTGCAGCCATTGGTTGTGTACCAACTGTACCTACAATCATTGCTCCTACAGCAAATGCACCTACTTCCATTAGTGCCTGGAAGCCAATTGGTAAACTAATTTTCATCTGTGCTATAAGCTTTTCTTTATGAATGTTTACAGCCATAAAACCACTTATATATTTATGAAATTGTTTATTGTTTACAACGTAGAACATCATGCCTACACCACCAACTAAACGGGCCACAAATGTACCGATTCCAGCACCTACTAAACCTAATTCTGGTGCACCATATTTACCATAAATAAGTACATAGTTGATAACAAAGTTGATAATATTAGACAGTAACGTAAAATACATGGCAACTTTAGTACTCTTTACACCTTCTGCAAATTGCTTAGCGGTAAAAAACACCATCATTGGAACAAGAGAAAAAGCATTGATCATAAAATAAGTACGCGATGCTTCTACTACTTCTTCTGTTTGCCCCATATACCCCATTAGTCTAGAAAGACCAAAAAGAATTATTAGGAGAACAAAAACAAAAGTTCCATTTAAGAACATACTGTGCTTAAAAAGACTTCTCATTTCAACATAATCTTTTCTACCATAGGCTTTTCCAACTAACGGAGTAACGCCTACAGCAAAGCCAATTCCAAAAACTAGGAAAATAGCAAACAGACTATTAGCAAACCCTGCCGCTGCTAAAGAAACTGTATTGTAATGGCCCACCATTACGTTGTCTATAATATTTGTTAGGTTTTGCCCTGCCTGTGATATAACAACAGGAAGTGCCAACTTCAATGTATCTTTATAGTGATATGAATATTTTTGTAGAATACTTTTCATTCAAAATTATGCTTACTTGTAAACCAATCAAACAAACAATTCTTGAGGAGATAATAATTGATCGGTCTACAAAATTACGAGTGTTTTTTGGATTTGTTGTAAGTAAACACATTAGATTAACCATTATTATCCATAACTACCAATATTCATAGTATTTAATTATAAATCACACAAAATGAACAAGTTAATTAAACCACTTTTTCCACTAAAATCAAAATTTCACAAAGTGTGATTCAACCATATTTTACTAAAAAACAAAGGCAGGAATACAAGTGCACTCCTACCTTTTTACTTATTTATTCTAATACGAATGTCACGTAAACATGCCAAATTAAAATATAACATTAACAGAGCAGGGAAAGTGGAAACGCTTTCCCTTTTTTGTTTCCCACACTTCCAAAACACTCAATCAGCAGAAATCAAACAATTCATAAATCAATAGACATTAACTTTATCATTTCAGATATTCGTATAACTTTGTATTCAATCCCTTAAAAATTTATATGAATAATTCGAATTCTATAGACTTTTCCTCCCCTTTCTGGAAAGCAAAATATTTACTGATTGATAGTAGGTTATTAACAGCTCCAAGTCAAACAATTTTTTTCGCTTTAAAAGGCATAAAAAGAGACGGACAGAGTTTTATAGAAGAATTATACAAAAAAGGAGTGCGGAAATTTGTTGTTACTAGTGATTTTGACGAAGGCTATAAATACAAAAATGCTGAATTTATATATTGCCTAAATACACTAGATACACTACAGAAACTTACACAATACCATCGTTTACAATATCCCAATTTACCCGTAATAAGTATTACTGGGTCTAATGCCAAAACGATTGTAAAAGAGTGGTTGTATTCTATTTTAGAAATAGATAGAAATGTAGTTAAAAGTCCAAAAAGCTATAACTCTCAAATTGGGGTTCCATTATCTGTTTGGCAAATAAACGAAAAACATGATTTAGGAATTTTTGAAGCAGGAATCTCCAAACCAAACGAAATGCAACATCTTGCTTCTATTATTCAGCCAACTATTGGGCTTTTTACTAATATTGGTTCTGCACACGATAAACATTTTACATCCTTAGAACAAAAGGTAAAAGAGAAAGGCTCGCTTATTAATCACTGCGATTATGTGATTTACTGTAAAGACCACCAACTAATTGATGCAGAAATGCAAACTAAGTCTTGCACATGTGTTACTTGGGGTTACGATCAGACTGCATCAATCAGCATAAAAAATACAGAAAATTACACAGTTAACGTAGTTTACAGAAACACCGATTATACGTTACATATTCCTTTTACAGATGCCGCATCTTTTGAAAATGCAATGCACTGTGCAACGATGATGGTACATTTGGGCTATAAATTTAGTGAAATCAATAACCGTATTGGTAAACTAAAAAGCATCCCTATGCGTCTTGAAAAAAAAGAAGGAATACAACAAACTACGTTAATAAACGATTTTTACAACAATGATTTAGGAGGGCTTCAGATTGCTTTAAGTTTCCTTGCTCAAAACCAAGAACATAAATCAAGAACACTTATATTATCAGATCTACTACAAGGTGATACTGATAAAAATGCACTTTATAAAAAAGTACATGAGTTGTGTAATGAATATGAAATTACACGTTTTATTGGTGTAGGAAAGCAATTACAAGCACATCAAGAAATATTTAAAGGATTAAATACTTCGTTTTTTACTGATACCAACACTTTCAGAAAAGCTATAAAAAATAAGTCTATCACTTTTTCTAAAGAACTCATATTATTAAAAGGTGCCAGACAATTTGAGTTTGAAAAAGTAGCAGCACTTCTTCAGAAAAAAATACACAGCACCCAACTAGAAATTAACTTAGATGCTGTAACTCACAACCTAATGTTTTACCGTTCTTTACTACACAGTACTACCAAAATAATGGTTATGGTAAAAGCATTAGGGTATGGAAGTGGAAAAACTGAACTTGCCAATACTTTACAATATAACCTTGTAGATTATTTGGGCGTTGCTTTTGCAGATGAGGGCGTTGAATTAAGAGAAAATGGTATTCGAACACCAATTATGGTACTTACTCCTTCTCCAGATTCTTTCGAAACAATGCGAATGCACCAACTAGAGCCTGAAATTTACAGTATTGAAATGCTTGACGCTTTGGAGCATTACTTGGAAGAAGAAGATACAGAAACGGCATTTAAAATTCAGCTTAACTTTGATACTGGAATGCATCGTTTAGGATTTACAGAAGAAGAACTTCCTTATTTATTCCGAGTTTTAGACAGGTTGAAAAACAAGGTTAAAGTAACAGGAGCTTTTACACATTTGGCAGGTGCAGACGAAAATATTCATGATTTATACAGTAAAGGGCAGATTGAATCGTTTAAAAAAACAACAGCCCTTTTAGAAAAAAACATTGGGTATACAGTGATTAAACATTGCCTAAATTCTGCAGGAATTGTAAGGTACCCAGATGCACAAATGGATATGGTTCGTTTAGGTATTGGTTTACATGGCATAGAAGTAAATGGAATGAAACAAGAAGATTTACATACCGTTGCCACTTTAAAAACCGTAATTGCTCAAATTAAACAAATGAATACCGGCGATACTGTTGGTTATAGTAGAAAAGGTGTAGTTAAAGGACAAAGGAAAATTGCTACAATAGGTATTGGTTATGCAGACGGCTTTGACAGACGTTTAAGCAACGGTACAGGTAAGGTTATTATTAATGGATACTTGGCTCCTATAATTGGTAATGTTTGTATGGATATGTCAATGGTAGACATTACGGATATCCCTGCCGAGGTTGGTGATGAAGTTATCATCTTCGGAAGAAACCGTTCTATATCTACCATTGCTAAAGAAATTAATACAATTCCTTATGAAATTCTTACCTCAATTAGTCAAAGAGTTAAGAGAGTATATTATATGGAGGGTTAAAACTCCTCTCCTTTTACACTTGCTGTTGTATAATTTACTGGACTTGCGTTATCCAATAAGTAAGATCTGTATTTTACAAAGATAGAATCTTGTGTTTTTAATAAGTGGTATTCCTGGCCATTAATAGAAAAAACATCTAAGCCTTCTAATGTAAAATCTTCACCTCCAAGAGAAACTATCTGATTATCAATTTGCCACGCAACAGAATCTGTACCTAACTGTAAACTATTCTGAAGTGTAATTTGCCAATCAGAGCCATCATAAGGTTTAAAAGCTAAACTCTTTTTATTACCATCATAGACCATATAACCCTGAAAAGATTCTTGATGTACTTCATCTCCACCTGGCTTATCATAATACACTACATCAGAATTATAAATAAAATTACCCTTTTCTGGCAATCCATTATCACCCGAGTCTCCATCAATTTCAGATCCACAACTTGCTAATGCAAGAAGAAAACCTATGAATATATATAAATGTCTTGTTTTCATTATCCCTTAAATTTAAAACCAACTAACAACTGAAAGTTTTGATTGTAAAACTTGTCATCTTCAAAAGTTATATCAATAAATCCTCTAGAGTATCTCCATTCTAAAAAGAAATGATTCATTGCTGCACCAATACCAGCAGTAAAACCAAAATCACCACCTTTGTATAGGTTGTCAGTATCTTGGTAGTCTCCTGTAAAACTTCCTTCTCTTCTGTGTGCACTAGCCAAAGCTGCTCCATAAAGCCCTCCTTTAAGGTAGATATTATCACTTAAATAATAGTTTACTAATACAGGGAAAGTAAAGTAATTTAGAACATCAGTATAATTTACAGATTCATCAGAATAACCTAACTCATGGTAGTAACCAGAAAATTGCGTTTTCTGACCTAGCGCATTGTACATTACATCAAATTCTAACGATAGATCTTGTGAGATAAAGAAGTTAAATTTAAAGCCAAGATTCACGCCAGTTCTTGCTTTAATTCTTGTATTAGCATAATTAATATTTGTATTTAACTGAGGTGCATTACCACTTGGAATAGACCAAATTGGACCGCCAAAAAAGCCCCATTCCATTGCTTTTTTTGTAGAACCTGTTACAACTTCTTGCTGAGGCTGAGATTGATTTTGTTGATATTCCGTAGAAGTTTGACTCGAACTTCCTTGGTCATTTTGGGTTGGTGAATTTTCCTGTGCGTAAGTAGTAGTAAATGTCATAAAAAATAACATCACAGAAACACCTAACTTTAAATATCGCATTAGTATAATTTTAAGTGTAGATTTTTTAACTTGGTTGTAATTAGAATCAAATTATCTAATACACCACATAAACAACAATAAACATATTTAAAAAATTGATTAATTCTTTGATCAACTTATAACACATCACTATGTTAAATATCACAATTAATAACAATCAACATTCTGTTATTAAAGACAAACAATCTTTAATAATCGACAACAAAACTATTGATTTAAAATTAAAACCCACACATAATAATGTATACACTGCTATATATAATGATAAAAGGTTTGATGTAGAAATAATTACAGCAGATAATAATTATAAAAATGCATGTATAAAGATCAATGGTAAAAAAATTGAGATTGAAGCAACTACAAAACTAGATGATTTACTAAAACAGTTAGGTATGGGTACAGCCACTGTTAGTCATGAAAACATAGTAAAAGCACCAATGCCGGGTAAAGTATTAGAGTTATTATGTTCGGAAGGAAGTGAAGTTGAAAAAGGGGATAATTTAATAATACTTGAGGCAATGAAAATGGAGAACATTCTTAAAGCACCAATCAAAGGTGTAATTAAAAGTATTGCAGCCACAGAAGGAAGTTCAGTAGAAAAAGGACAAGTTCTAATTGAAATAGAAGAATAAAACCTTATTTCGTTTTAGTTTTTGCAAATGTAATCCCATAAAAAAAGAGTAAGCATATTTAAAAATGTGCTTACTCTTTTTTATAAAAATACAATGCGTACTACTTTTTAAAGAAACGCTCTGTTTTATTATCGTAATTTACAAAATAGTATTTGCCTCCATTTAAGCTGGCACAATCTACTTCTTTAGAGTTTCCATTTAGTACCACCTTACCGTATTGGTCAAGTATTTCATATTTTACAGGTCTTGTAAAAGATAAAAGTTTAGTAACTCTATTAGGATAAAATTTCACTTGTTCGCTAGAAGAAGTATGCATTAACTCACTAGAGTTATAAATTTTACCTGTTACCTCAAGGTACTTTAACTTGTATTTGTTCTCGCCAGAATGATGTAAAACTTTATAATTGTACTTATTCAGTTTATTTGTTCCTAAACCTTGAACAATCACTTCTTCAACCCAAGAATTGTGTTCAAACCTCATAATAACAAAGTTTCCTTCTTCTGCTTCCCCACTGGTTTCCCATTCAAGACCATCTTCAGTAATGTCTAGTTCAACAAATTGAAAATGTCCTTTATCACGAATTGCGTTTGGATTCAAAATTCTTGGAACACAATCGTTCGAGTGAAAAATGATAACACTAATTTCTTGACCTTTTTTTAAATGTGCCATATCAACTTCAAATGCACTTGCCTTGGGCAATTTTTGCATTTCGCTGTGATTGATAATAACTTTACTTACACAGAAAGACCCATCAGTCAACATAGGGTTTTCTACATAAAGATTAGCACCTTTATAAATACCGGAGATAACCATTTCTCCATCTTGAGCTAATGCTTTTGTGGCAGATACAGACAACAATAAAAAAAAGATTTGAAGCAATCTGTAGTAATTTCTAGTAATAAACATCTCCATGTAATTGAGACTATTTAATATTTAGTTAGTATTTAGTTAAAACTATGCAACGGCAAAATTGACGAAACACATTCAAAAATCAAAGATCAATATTAACTATTATTTACCTTTTTATTAAAATAGTAGATTCTAAATACACCAGAATCACTACTTCACACCAATAATACTCAAAATTATACAATTTAATGTCTCTTAATGGCAAATTTTAAACGCAATAATCTAAAACTGATTATGTACCTTTGCATTTTGGTGTGTTCCAAAAGAAATGGAAATCAGAAATTATGGGTTTAAAATTCGAAGTAAAGCACAAAGATCCTCAAACAAAGGCGCGTGCTGGAAAAATAACAACCGATCATGGTGAAATTCAAACACCAATATTTATGCCTGTGGGAACTGCAGGTACGGTTAAAGCAGTTCATCAACGTGAATTAAAAGAAGATATCAATGCTGATATTATTCTTGGAAATACGTATCACCTTTATTTAAGACCAGGAACAGAAATTCTTGAAAAAGCTGGTGGTCTACATAAATTTAACGGTTGGGACCGTCCTATTTTAACAGATAGTGGTGGATACCAAGTTTTTTCTTTAGCTCAAACTAGAAAAATTAAGGAAGAAGGTGTAACGTTTAGATCTCATATAGATGGTTCTAAGCACCTTTTCACTCCAGAAAGAGTAATGGATATCCAACGTTCTATTGGAGCAGATATTATTATGGCTTTTGATGAGTGTCCTCCTTACCCATCAGATTATACGTATGCTAAAAATTCTATGCATTTAACGCACCGTTGGTTGCAAAGATGTGTAGACCGTTTAGACGAAACTGTACCATTATACGGGCATCACCAAGCATTATTCCCTATTGTACAGGGTAGTACTTACAAAGATTTACGTACACAATCTGCAGAAAAAATTGCAAGTTTTGAACGTGAAGGAAATGCTATTGGCGGATTATCTGTAGGAGAACCAGCAGAAATGATGTATGAGTTTACAGAACTTTGCTGCGATATCCTTCCAGAAGATAAACCAAGGTATTTAATGGGTGTAGGTACACCTGCCAATATCTTAGAGAATATTGCATTAGGAGTAGATATGTTAGACTGTGTAATGCCTACTAGACAAGCACGCCACGGTCATGTATTTACTACTCAAGGAATCATGAACCTAAAAAATAAAAAGTGGGAAGATGATTTTACACCAATAGATCAAGAGCTTGGAGGTTATGTAAGTACTTTTTACTCAAAAGGTTACTTACGCCATATGTTTAAAGCAAATGAAGCATTAGCAGGAATGGTTGCCAGCGTTCATAATTTAACTTTCTATTTATGGTTAGTTAGAGAAGCTAGACAGCACATTATTGATGGTGATTTTAGAGAATGGAAAAACGCTATCATTCCAACATTAATGCAAAGATTATAATAAAATAATCTCATTGAGATATAACATTTCATTAGCAAAAGAGTTATTTTAGTAATATCAAACAGGAAATAGTGATAAAACGCTATTTCCTGTTTATCCAAATGCTCTAACTTTTTCACTAATGAAAAGAATACTTTCACTAACTCTTTTACTTTTTACCTTCGCCTGTCAACCTTACAAAGATATTGTAATTGACCCTTTTGCTCCTAAGTTTGTCACTTTTGACCAAACTAGAATGTACTTTAACAATGTACGTGCAACTTACTATGATATTATCCCACACAAACAATCTTCAGAAACAACAACAATTTATAGATACGATAAATCTGTAATAGATTCTACAAAGGCCATCATACAGTTACACATTGTAAGCATCCCTACAAAAGACAATGCATTTATTATGTTGGCTCCAAACCAATTCTTTAAAGGTTACCAACATTTCACCGTCCATTGGAAAAATACAGATACCAATCAAATTGGTGAAATTAGATACAAGCAAGGTGGTATGCCCGATCAATTTTTGTTTGCTACAGAAGTCTACAATCTACTAAATAAAGAAGATATTGAATACGAAATTACCTTTGGAGACAGTAGAACACCATTCCTTACCACTATACAAGAAAGAAACGCTTTCAGACTTACTTTAGTCGATTTTTACCGCTTAGTCACCTTACTTTAAACTGAATTACCATTCATTAACCCCAGTTTATTGATTATCAATTTAATTCATCGTTATTTGCATAAATTTTACACTTTTGTATTTTAACAGTTGAATTCAAAGATGTCTAAGACCACCTACGGAAACACAATAGATAAAAGTAAAGACGCAATGGGTGCAGGTATTGCAGCTTTTTTTGCAGATAATAACGATGATTATTGCGTTAAAGTTTATTCCGACTTTAGCGAACCTGACGACATTCCTGTTCCTCTTCTATTTAGAGAAGAAAAAGACATGCCGCTTATAGAAACAATGGCTTTAGATGCTTGTAAAGGTACTACATTAGATGTAGGTGCCGGTGCGGGATCTCATGCTTTAGCCCTACAAAAAAGAGGTGTTGATGTTACCGCAATGGATATTTCTACTTTCGCAACAGATACCATTGCTAAAAGAGGCGTTAAAAAAGTTATTTCTGGTGATATCTATGCTTATGATGGTCCTAAATTCGATACATTATTAATGTTGATGAATGGCATTGGATTAGTAGGTACATTGAATGGTTTAGCCGAATTTCTTGTTAAAGCAAAAGAATGGTTAACACCAGGTGGTAAATTAGTTTTTGATTCATCAGATATTATTCACCTTTTTGAAGACGAAGATGGTTCTTACCTGATCGATTTAACGGCTGAATATTATGGACAGATTCAATATTGGATGGAGTTTAAAGAATACAAAGGCGATAAGTTTGATTGGCTTTATGTAAGCTACCCTGTTTTAGAAGAATATGCAGTAACAGCAGGATACGAAATCGAGCTATTACATGTAGGTGAACTAAACCATTACCTTGTTTCTTTAACATTAAAGAACAGTTAATTCACTGCTAATCAATAGTAAATAGACATAAATAATAAGTAGCTTGCTACAAATAATTATAACACACATAGTAATCATAAATTAAATATCAACTTAACACATTTATATGGGAGAATTAACAAGAGCACAGGCATCGAGAGCAGCAATTGAAAGAATGTACGTAGTAATGAGACATCTGTTTATCAGAGGTTACTACAAGCCAGGTGGAGCATCAGGAAATGCTATCATGCAAGATTTACTAATCTTACAGCCTGAAATTTATGGAACTCTAGCTGATACTCAAAAGGTCGATCTCAATGGACTTGTCTATGTTTTTGATCGTTTACCAAAAGGAATTGAGGAAACTAGATTTATAAAGCTCACTTCAGAAGAAGGGTATGAAAAATCTTCTTTTAAGAAAATCATACCACATGCTAGACGTAGAAATTGCTACAGAATTGACGAAGAACAAATGTTCATCGAAATTACTAGAGGTAGAAGTGAGATCTACGATATATTAACACATCTTACTTTTATTTACATCGAAGCAAAAAAGATCAAAGATCACGCTAAAGATGATAAAGGAAGATCATT